>JAUUYW010000274.1 GCA_030590265.1 Candidatus Krumholzibacteriia bacterium | reverse complement strand
TGCCAAGAACAGCGTAGCGTCCTGTCAAAGGAGCCAGAACACCAACTTGATCCATGTTGACGCGTCCCATGGTGGGTCGCCGTGGAGCGCCGCCGGCCAGCAAACCCTGATTGGCCAAAAGATCAATGGCCAATACAGTCCACTGATCAGTCATGTCCACGGATCTCAGCTCAGCAACCACAACTTCAGCCTGGGGATAGAGACCATCATCAAGGTACTTGGCAGTGCGCAAGTATCCCAGGTAACTCCAGAGAGAATGACCCTTTTCCTGATCCATCAAACTGCCCAACTCGGCAGCATTCAGACTTTTCAGCAAGGTATCGCAGCGAGGCAAACCGCTGGAAAGAGTGGCCCGAAGGGGATCCCGGTTGTGGTAACGCAGCTGGTAAAGCACAGCACTGAAGGTATCAGGTGCGGCCAAGGCCAGGTCTGAAACTTTTAGTAGGGTTTGATCCACCAGAGGACTTTGAGGATAGCGGGACAGCAATTCGTCACCCAGACCCCTGGCTTGGGGCAGGTCGCCCAGGCGAGTGGCGGCTCCCATGGCCAGGGCCAAAACTTCATCATTGCGTGAATAGGCTGGGTAGTAGTCCACCAGAGTGCCGGCCAGATCGAGGCTTTTTCGATCTCGATGCAAACTGACTTCCCGACGCAGGTCGGCGTAAAGCTTTTCGGCTTGCTCCAGTTGTTTTCCAGTGAGCTGCTGGCTGCTGTTCAAATCCTGCTGGTAGGATGGTGAACACCCTGCCGCCAGCATCATGGCCCAGGCAGTCAAACCCACCACTACCAGACCCAAGCCACTCCAACGCGCCAAAACCCGTGCCATGAACCGCTC
The DNA here is from genome assembly GCA_030590265.1 of Candidatus Krumholzibacteriia bacterium. Taxonomy (GTDB): domain Bacteria; phylum Krumholzibacteriota; class Krumholzibacteriia; order LZORAL124-64-63; family LZORAL124-64-63; genus LZORAL124-64-63. Next base: position 4,104 of record JAUUYW010000274.1, on the reverse strand, counting down.
CTTAAAATAAACTACTTCACGTCAAAATCAGCGGAGCCGAGAACCCGTCCATCGCTGTCCAGAACCTTGACTTCCCAATGACCGGTCCAGCTGGGCAAAAGCCATTTGCTCGACCAGGTGCGCCAGATTGAAGAGGCCACATTGAGGTCAACCCTGGCCATGGTTTTGCCATCGCGATACCAGACATGGGTCACCGAATTGGGAGCCTCCATGCCCATTATCAGGGTCAGGCACACAATTCGCTCGATTCCCGCCGAAAAGGTGGTGGTTTCGCCCACCAATTCCCGACTTTCACGATCAATATCCGTGCCAAAGGAAATTTTAACCGTTGCAGCGGCATTTTCCCCATCCTGAGCCAGTCCCCCGGTGGCCAGCAACATCAACGCCATGGCCAATACGATTTGTTTCTGCCAGTTTAAGTTCAACATGTCAAATCCTCCTTACAAGTCAGGGTTATTGATTCCGCAATTCTTCAATGCTCTGTGGATTCATTGCCTTTGGATTGTAAAGGTTGTCCCGTAAAAAGACGGCATCCTCAATCAATTCACTTTCAGGATACTCATCGATCAAGATGTTCAGATAACGTTTGGCCAGCCGACGATCATGCCAGCTGTCCATGCACACCAAGGCACACATAAACAAGGCGTCATCCGCTCTTTCACTCTCAGGGAAATCTGTGTAAATCAGGCGGTAGTAGTCGACTTTGACCCCCGGGTCCTCCACCAAGGTGGCGCGTTCCATCAAAGTATCCGGATTCAGGCCCTGGCCAGGAGTGAACTGTCCCATCAGGCTCACCGGATAGGTTTGGCGGGCCGCCAGCAAATAATCTTTAACCATGCCATCAAAATAGCCAGGCAACATGGTGTTCCGAACAATATCCCGGGCCTCGCCATAGGTCATGGGCCTGGCAGGTTTCCGGTTCAGGATTTCAACCACATGCCAACGGTCGGAAACCTGAATGGGACGATTCAATCCCAGAGGCATATCAAAAGTTTGATCAATAAAGGACCTGCTGTCCTTGATCAGAGGCACAACCCCGGACCTGTTGTACCAACCCAGGTCCGTATCGTCGGCCAAACTGAGGGAATTGACTGAAAAATCCTTTGCAACCTTGAGGAAATTATAGGCGGAAAAATCATCCTTGAGCATTTGATAGGCTTTTTCGGCCTCTTGCAAGGTCAGGCATTCAATATGGCGTGCCTGGACCAAACCCTCCTGCATGAACTCTTTGCGGTTATCATTAAAAAATGCCTGGAGTTCATCTTCTGTGGGGTCATTGCCCTCGGGCACTCCGATGTTGCGCATGGCCGAAGTCATGGCTGTGCGTCGTTGGGATATCAAAGTCCGCGCTACTTCAGAACGTTTTTCCAATCCCATCTCCTGGGCCCCAAGAATAAGCAGGGTTTCATCGACCATTTCCTTCAACAGCAGCTGCTGACCGGCTGGACCATCATATTTACTCTTCAACCGGGGAACCAATTCGTCATAGTGCATATCCAATTGTTGTTGGGTGATGCTGATATCCCCCACGGTGGCGATAACTTCGGAGATATCCTGACCACCATTTCCATAAATAGGAAAAAGGCTATTTTTGGAAAAAGCACCATCCTCCTGGCAGGATGTCAGGAACAGCCCCAAAACCAGAACCAAAATAACTGGCAGGGCACGACGAATAATAATCATGAGATTCTCCTTCTCCTTCGGTGATCAGGAACTATAAAAGTTCGTCCCTGCCATCCTTTTCCAAACGGTCGATGATTTCTTTGATGCGTTGGGCATCTGTTTTTCGGGCCACCAGCAGAGCATCAGGGGTATCGACCACGATCAGGTCCTCCACTCCCAGCAAAACCACCAGCCGGTCTTTCGAGCGAACGATATTTCCTCGACTATCGAGGCTTAGTAAGTCGGCGATTCCTTTGTTGTCACCCGGTAAATCGGGAGCCAACTCTCCCCAGGCATCCCAACTGCCCAGATCTGACCAGCGAAATGAGGCTTCCAGAAGCGAAAAACCCGGCAGTTTTTCCATCACAGCCACATCGACAGACTCGGCAGGGCATTGGCCATAAGCATTTTCCAACGCCGCGGCAAAGCCAGCGGTTCCAAAATGATTGATTGGAGTCTCCATCAAATGGGAAATTTCGGGAACATGGCGCTGGGCCATGGTAGCAAACCAGGCCGGATTCCACACAAACATACCACTGTTCCAGTAGTATCGCCCGCTGCGCACATATTGTTCCGCCCGGGCCAAATCAGGTTTCTCCACAAACTCGAGACCAGTCAGAATTCCGGCCGAATCCTGGCTCTCTTCCGTGCGTATATAACCATATCCGGTTTCAGGATGTGTGGGCTTGATACCCAGGGTGATGACCGTTTCCCTGGTTGACGCCAGCTCAAAAGCTGCCTGCAGTTGGTCCCGGAAAATATCTCCGTCAGGAATAAAATGGTCCGCCGGTAACAGGGCCACCGGAGCCTGGGGATCCAGACGCCGAGCCACACCCAGGCCCAGCACGGCACAAGGAGCCGTATTGCGGCCAACAGGTTCACAGATAACATTTTCAGGGGGGAGTTCAGGAAGTTCTGCCCGAGTGGGATCAGCAAGAGTACCACTGGTGATCACCAAAACACGGTCGGCACCAACCAGGTCCCGAACCCGAGTGAAGGTATCACGAAGCAGGCTGGCCCCCGAACTGAGGGCCTGCAACTGTTTGGGCCGAGAAGTTCGGCTCAGGGGCCAGAAACGAGTTCCGCGGCCCCCGGCCATGATGACGCATATACCCCGGCAGCCAGAGCCGGAGGGCGTGGTTGAATCAGACACCATGGAAAAGCATACGCCTCCAGGTTAGGGTTTGACGACCCAAACCTTGGCCGTCACTTCAACCTCAGAGTGCAGCTTCACAGGCACGCTGTAAACACCCAACTTTTTAATGGCTTCTGTCAGAACGATCATTTTCTGATCGAATTCGACGTCATCGTTTTGCAACGCCTCGGCGATATCCCGGGCAGTGACCGAACCGTAAAGCTGGTCATCGTCACCGGCCTGCACGCTAATGGTGCAGCTCAGTTCGCCCAGCTTGGCAGCCAGTTCTTCAGCCCCGGCGCGACGCAGGTCATCGCGTTTGGTTTCGAGCTTCATGTGCTCAGCAACCATCTTCCGGTGTCCTTCGGTGGCCAGAACGGCCAAACCTTTGGGCACCAGGTAATTACGGGCGTAGCCCCGGGCAACGGTGACAGTGTCACCCATCTCGCCCAGATGCTCCACGCGTTCCATGAGGATCAACTCCATCATCAACCACCTTTACAAAGTTACCGTGACACTCCTCAAATGCTGAGGAAATGGTCGGCATCAGCGGCGGGGTTGTCATCATTCCCGCCATTATTATCTATTTTGACCCAAGTATTTCCAACCGGAGCAATGCTCTAGGCTGAATCCTCAGATTCCACTTCGTTGAGCTTGCGAAAATTCAACCACTGATCAGCCAATCCCAGCATGACCAGAGGCAGAAAGAGCACGCTCGCCAGACCCATGAAAAACAGCCGTGGCAGCAGCGGAAAACTGACTTTGCTCAAGCGCCACTGCACAGCAGCACCTTGAACAGCCAGCAAACTGACCACCACCAGAGCCAGGTTGACCCCGGCTTCGGGCCATAAACCCGGTTGGACGATCATCAAGGCAATCGCCCCGGCCAGCAGCCAAATCACCGCGAACGGCAACCGCCACCGTTCAAACGGAGGAAACCTCCGAAAGCCGGTAGCCAGGCCCAAAACCCTCACCAGAACCCATCTCAGACCGAAAGTCAGTCCGCTCTGGATAAATTGCACCAGAACCATGGAACCCGGTAACAATTGTTTAACCAACAAAAGAGCATCATCAAGAAACTGCTCTTCCTGGGCCAGAGTCGGGTCATCATCCCCAGATCTGGTTCCAGCTTTCAGGAACTCTCGCCTGTCTTGCAGGGCCTGTTCCTTGTATTGGTCAAACATTTCGTCCAAAGACTCGGTTTCCAGAGTCCAATAGACCAGAGGCAATGAAACCAAAACCAACAAGAGCAGAATGAGTTCCGGTTTCCACCGGCTCATCAGCCCCAATGCGGCCACCAGCCCTGT
>JAUUYW010000093.1 GCA_030590265.1 Candidatus Krumholzibacteriia bacterium | reverse complement strand
GAAATAACAAACCACCAGTTCAACTTCATGTTCACCATTGCCCGGAATGCAACTCGGCCAGAGTGCAGACCAACAAGGGCGAATTGGAGATTGGAGACGCGGAACTGGAGAGAATTCAATGCGATTGCACTATTGGCAAACCTGGAGAACGCAATACTTCTGCCATTGCTCCATCAATCAGGAATCTGGTTTTTACTCGTGCCCGTCATCAATGCCAAATGCCTGGATGCCATAATACTTGTTTTCTTGAGGTGCATCACATAATCCCCCGCGCTATGGGCGGATCAAATGATCCATCCAATTTGCAAGTGCTCTGCAGTTGTTGCCACGCTTTGGTTCATGCAAAAAAGGGTGGTTTCATGGTCAAGGCACCCTCTGCAGTTTATTCCTGGAATTCATCACCTGGCATTAGATGATGGTTTAATTTGGCAATGGTTGTATGATCCAAAAAGGTCTAAATAATTAAGGAAGAGGCATCCAACTCGCTTCCTACCTAACCATCTAACAAAGGTAAAACCATCAGGATGATCAATTGCGCACACAGAGGAGCTTCCGCACTAGCTCCGGAAAACACCCTGGCGGCCTTGCAGTTGGCTGCCAAACTGGGCGCAACCATGGCCGAAATCGACCTTCAACAAACCGCCGACGATGAACTTGTCCTTTTCCATGATGATGATCTCGACCGAACGAGCAACGGCAGTGGTCCGTTGTGGGGCAAATCCCTGAAAGAACTACAAAGCCTGGACATGGGATCCTGGTTTTCAGAAAAATTCCAAGGGGAACAAATTCCAACTTTGGAAGATGTCATCAACGCCATGGACGGCCAGTTGAGACTAAACCTCGAGCTGAAACTGCACGGGCATGAACGCGATCTGGAACAACTTGTGCTCAAAAAACTAAGGCAGCTGGATTGTGCCCAATGGTGCCTGCTGACTTCTTTCGATCATGCCATCATTGATCGCTTGCTGGATCTCGCACCGGAATTGAAGGTCGGTTACATTGTTGGCAAAGGCGGCTGGCACGATGGGTTGCTGGAAAGCAGGGTTGCCGTGCTCAGTCTCGAGAAAACCATGGTCACCGCCGATCGAGTTCAACGCGCCCACGCATCCGGCAAAGAAATTCACGTCTGGACAGTGAACCAGGAAAATGAAATGAAACGACTCCAGGAAGCAGGGGTGGACGCTTTCATCAGTAATCATCCGGACCTGGTGGCCGCTTTTCTCAACAAAAGCTGAATTTAGACTGACGCTGAGACCGGCTCACGTTAAGATGACCTGGAAAACAAGTCCCCAACCGGAGAATCAGTCATGAGTCAATTCCCACCGGAAATACGAGGCGAAAAACTGACGCCACCGCATCACCCGGGACTGGGTCTGATGCGCATCACCGAAGCTGCGGCTCTGGCCGCCGGTCGCTGGATGGGGCTGGATGCAGCCACCGAAGCCGACCACGCGGCCCAGGATGCCATGGCCGCGGCCATCAACCTGCTGCCACTCAAGGGCAGGGTGATCAGTGGTGAAGAAGGCCGTCACCATGAAAATTTCCCCCTGGATAGCGGAGCTGCTGTTGGCACTGGTCAGGGGCCGGAAATGGATGTGGAGTTGAACGCCATCGATGGAGCGGGTCTGGTGAGCGAAGGCATGCCGGGAGCTCTCAGTGTGGCGGCTCTGTCCAAAGCCGGAACCATGTGGCGCCCGGGCCCGGCCGTTTATCTGGAAAAACTGGTGGTGGATCGGGAAGTGGCGGGAGCTTTGGGGCCGGAAGCCCTGGACGCGCCTCCGGCCTGGACCCTGGCCCTCATCGCCCGGCAAAAAGAAAAAGAAGTGCGGGATCTGGTGGTCTTCGTGCTCAAACGAAAACGTCATGAAAAACTGATCGAAGAAATTCGTAGGGCGGGTGCCAGAGTTTTTCTGCGTGAAGGCGGGGATGTGGCCGGTGCCCTGATGGCCGGTTACGAAGGTGGTGAAGTCGATGTTCTGATGGGCACCGGCGGGGCGGCCGAAGGATTGGTGGCTGCCTGCGCGGTCAAGGTCATGGGCGGCCAGATTCTTGCTCGCATTGCACCCCAAAACGACGAAGAAAATCAGGCCTGCAAGGATGCCGGCCTGGATTTCAAACAAATCCTCACAGCTGAAGACATGGTCAAGGGCGAGTCGGTTTATTTTTGCGCCACCGGTATTACCGACAGTGTGATCCTCGATGGAGTTCATTACCACGGTGATTTGGTGACCACCCACTCACTGGCCCTGCGTTCGGAAACCGGGACCAGGCGCATCGTCAAAACGGAGCACAGGTTGAAGTGACAGCCAAACAGGATGGAGCCAGCAAAGTCCGCTTTTGGGCTGGTATGAAACACAGGCACAGGGAAGACTCTTCCTTCCTGTTGCATCCTGTTGCCATGCTCAAGGCCTACAAACTGGCTGACCTCAGGCCGGACATGGTGGCTGGGCTGACCATTGCCGTGGTCCTGTTGCCCCAAGCTATTGCCTACGCCATGATCGCCGAACTTCCCCCGGAAGTGGGCCTGTACGCCGCCATTGTCGGGGCCATCGTGGGCGCGCTGTGGGGAAGCAGCCTGCATTTGCACACGGGACCGACCAACGCCAGCAGTTTGCTGGTTCTGGCCTCGCTGGTGACGGTGGCTCAGCCGGGAACTCCTGAATTCATTGCAGCCGCCGGTTACCTGGCTGTGCTGGTGGGCCTGATCAAACTGGTCATGGGCATGGCGCGTCTGGGGGTGCTGGTCAACTTTGTGGCCGACAGCGTGGTGGTGGGTTTCACCGCGGGGGCCGGTATCCTGATCAGTCTGAACCAATTGAAACATCTGTTGCGGGTGGAACTGCCCGCCTCTCCCGAGATCATTGAAACCATCCGCGCCCTGGTGGCCAACCTGGATCAGTTGCACCTGCCCAGCATGTATCTGGGACTGGGCACCATAGTTCTGGTAGGGGTGCTGAAAAAATTCATGAGCAAATTGCCGGCGGCCCTGGTGGGCATGGTGGCTGCTTCGGTTGTCACCGGAGTGCTCAAACTGGACGAGCAGGGTGTTCAGGTGCTGGGCGCCATCCCCCGAACTTTGCCGCCTCTCAAGGGACTGCCTCTGCTTTCGCCCGACTTGTTCTGGAAACTGACCGCCGGTGCCCTGGCCGTATCCGCCATTGGTCTGGTGGAAGCCATCAGCAGTGCCCGCAGCATTGCCGCCCGCAGCGGTCAGCATTTGTTGAGCAACCAGGAATTTGTGGGACAAGGTTTGGCCAGCATCGCGGCGGGTTTCTTCTCCGGATACACTGTTAGCGGGTCTTTCACCAGGTCGGCCATCAACTATGAAGCCGGTGGCCGCACACCTTTGGCCAATGTCTTTTCAGGACTCTTTGTGCTGGTGGCCATGTTGGCGTTTGCACCTTTGGCCGTGTATTTGCCGCGAACTGCCCTGGCGGGTGTCTTGCTGGTCACCGCCTACTATATGGTTGATCGTCAGGAAATGAAGAAGATTTTGCAAACCAGTTTCGGCGACAGCTCGGTCATGATTTCAACCATGTTGGCGACGATTTTGCTACCCCTGGAATTTGCCGTGCTGGCCGGCATGCTGGTCTCTTTTGCCCGCTATCTCATCAAGACCTCCACTCCGACAGTGGTCTCGGTTATACCCGACAGCAGTTTCCGTCATTTCGAACCTGCACCCCACAAGTCGGTGTGTCCACAACTGGGAATTATCCGGGTTGAAGGGTCTCTTTATTTTGGAGCCGTGCACCATGTGGAAGAGCAGATCCGGCTGAACCAGGAGACACATCCCCGACAGAAATTCCTGCTCCTGCGCTTGCACATGGTGGACCATTGCGATGTCAGCGGCATTCACATGCTCAGCGGTGTGGTGGCCGGCTATCGTCGTCGCGGGGGCGATGTTTTCCTCGATGGCGTGCGCCCAAAAGTTAAGGAGATGATTCGTCTTTACGGTTTTGACGAGTTCCTTGGCCTGGACAATATTCTCAATGAATCCGACACCATCAGTCATCTCTTCCACAAGGTCCTGCACCCTGGATTCTGCGTGTATGACTGCCAGGAACGGGTCTTCGCCGAGTGCCAGGCTCTGCCCAAGGATGATCACGCGGCGCACCTTCCCGAAGATACAGACATCCCTGATCACGAGATTGATACGGTCACTCCCACAACCCTGAAACTTTTGCTGGATGACCCCTACGACGAAATGGTTCTGCTCGATGTGCGGGAGCCTTCGGAATTCAAAAAATGGCATATTCCGGGATCCACCAATATGCCCCTGCGCATGCTGGCGGACGATGTGCCCCTGGTGACTACGGAACAGTCGGTGGTATTTGTCAGCCGCATTGGTCGTCGCAGCGCCCTGGCCGCGGTGATCATGCAGGACTACGGGCAGACGCGAGTGTTCAATCTCAAGGGCGGCATGTTGGCCTGGGAGGCTGCGGGTTTCCCTCTGGCTGTGGAGTAATTTCTTGAATGATCAACGCAAAGCCATGCTCTTTGGTTTGCTGGCGGTGCTGGCCTGGTCCACTGTGGCCACGGCTTTCAAACTGGCCCTGCAACGCATGGACCATTTCTAACTGTTGTTTTTGGCCAACGTATTTTCTCTGCTGTCGCTGGGTATTGTTTTGGCCGTCCAGGGAAAGCTGAGAACCATCCTCCAGGTAACACGTCTTCAACTGGGCATGTGCGCGGGTCTGGGTCTCCTCAATCCGTTTCTCTATTACCTGATATTGTTCAAGGCCTACGCCCTGCTGCCCGCCCAGGTGGCCCAGCCTCTGAATTTCACCTGGGCTCTGACCATGTCCTGGCTGGCGGTTCCCATCCTGGGGCATCGCTTGCGTTGGCGTGATGGTCTGGCCGGGATTCTTTGTTATGCCGGAGTTCTGATCATCACCACCGGTGGGGATTTTGGCACCTGGCAGGTGGACAGCGTCCTGGGTGTGGTTTTGGCTTTGGCCAGCACCCTGATTTGGGCGCTGTACTGGTTGGCCAACACCCGTCTCAAATTTGACGCCGTTGGTGGCTTGTTTCTGGGATTTCTTTTTTCGTTGCCACCGGTGGTTTTGGTCACCTGGTTGTTTTCGGATTTCAGCATTGCCGCCGAAGGGGTGGCCTACGGAGCTTACGTTGGCGCCGTGGAAATGGGATTCACCTTTGTGCTTTGGTTGACGGCCATGCGGTTGACCAACTCTACTTCACGGGTGGCCAATTTGATATTCCTGGCTCCCTTTTTGAGCCTGGTGTTTATTCAATTTGTTTTGGGAGAGCAGATCAGGGTGGCCACTGTTCCAGGTTTGATCTTGATCGTGGTGGCCTTGCGCTGGCAATCCGCCGGCAGCGACACCTAGTGCTCTGTCTACCCAAGAAATTCGGGTTAGCAAGCCCACAAGCGGGCACCTGCTACGTTGCACTCACTTGTCATCGCTTGCGGGATCGTGCAACGATTCCATTAGCTATGGCTAGTCCTGCGCTCGCACGCCTTGCATCTGCCCACTTGTGAACTCGCTAACCCGAATTTCTTGGGTAGACAGAACACTAACCTGATTCGAAAATTTGATTTATCAGCGTCCCACTGTCCCACTTGTGCCAGACTTTGCGACACTTTTGTGGGACACTTATAAATCAATTGATCATCCCTGAAATTGCATTAATATCATGCCAACGATGGAAGCTGTTTCAATGAAACAATTTAAGATGTGTCCCGTATTTATGGCATCACCTTTGCAATAGGTGATAGTATAACAACTCCTGAACCCGGCCATTTTGAGCGAGGGGCCGGATTCAAAAAGCAGCGGGGCCGGAAGGGCGAACCCGGCTCCGCTGCCCTCCAAAGCCCGGATGGTCTCATGAGCGAGCAGACCATCCGGGTTCCTCTTTTCCCCTCCCCACTTCCGGCCATTCCTTGATTTCAGAACCAAAATTGACGAAATTTAGCAGGACGGAAACCCCTTAAACTGGGGTGTTTTCCCCCTCTATATTTCCGACCCGGGTTTTTTGCAACCAAAGGTCCATTTCCCTGAGGAGATCGGGATGAACATCAAGATCACCAGAAATTCAAATCCCAAGCCCGTACCCACGGGCGACTATGGCTTCGGCTCCATCTTTACGCCGCATATGTTCCGCATGGATTATTCCGACGGTGCCTGGGGTGAGCCCACCATTGTTCCCTACGGTCCTTTTGTCCTGGACCCAGCCTGCAAAGTTCTGCACTACGGGCAGGAAATTTTCGAGGGCATGAAAGCCTATCTCAATCCGGATGATAATTCCGTGCACATGTTCCGTCCTGACATGAACATCAAGCGCTTCACAATCTCCTGCGAACGCATGTGCATGCCCACGGTGGACGAGGACCTGTTCCTGAAGGCCCTGGAAACCTTGATCGACCTGGACCGCGCATGGGTTCCCGAGAGTCCTAATGCCCTGTACATCCGGCCGACCATGATCAGCACCCAGGTGGGTTTGGGTGTCAAAGCCAGCACTGATTACATTTTCTACATCATCATCGGCCCGGTGGGTTCGTACTTCGCCGGCGGTATCACTCCCTTGCGTCTGCGCGCTGAAGAACGGTACGTTCGTTCGGCCAAAGGGGGCGTTGGTTATGCCAAAACTGGTGGTAACTACGCCGCGGCTTTGCTGCCCATTCAGCAGGCCCAGGATGCCGGCTTTGACCAGATCATCTGGCTCGACGCCAAAGAGATGAAAACCGTTGAAGAGATGGGGGCCATGAACATCGCCTTCGTCTATGAAGACAAAGTCATCACCGCTCCCACCGGCGATACTATCTTGAATGGTGTGACCCGGGATTCAGTTGGTGTTTTACTGGGTGATATGGGTTACAATTGGGTTGAAGAACATCCAGGCATTGCCCAGGTTTGTGAAGACGCGCGCAGCGGCAAGTTGAAAGAAGTGCTGGCCTGCGGAACCGCTGCGGTGGTGACCCCGGTGGGGATGATCCATTTCCAGGGTGCCGACCATGCCATCGGTGATGGCCAAGAAGGCGTGCTGACAAAAAAATTGCGGGAAACCCTGACGGGAATCCACACCGGTGGCAGCGAGCTGCATCCGGAGTGGGTCCACAAGGTGCCCGCCAGCGAAAACGTTTGATCCTGCCTGGATCAGAGAGTTTTCCCAGGAGCCTGTTCCCTTTGGGGAGCAGGCTCCTGGCTATTTGGGCTCTGCTTGAACTTGGCGGGAGAATTCGTAAGGCCCCAAGGGTTTGCGGTTTTTCGATATTGCGAGTTACAACCAATGGGCCTAATGTACCCGAAACCCTATAAAATCGATGGTGGATCATCCACCATCGAATACTGACCGGATTGTCCGGAGGTCTTTACATATAGATCTCTACTATAAGGGAACATCCGCCCACTCGGAAACACCACGGCCAAGGGGCCCATATCCACCAGTTTCCAACTCAAAAGCCAGGAGTAATTATGTCTACCCAACGGTATATTATCCTCATGCTTGCCATGTTTATTATGGTCAGCTTCATCGGTTGCAGTGATGACGACGACACTCCTGCTGATCCTGTTATCCCCGATGACCCATACGTTGCCGAAGTTGTGGTGGATCCCGAATCCATGACTTTTACAGCCATTGGCCAGGATTTGCAGTTTAACGCCTTCGCCATCGACCAGAATGGTGCATCAATCGACACGGTCTTCACTTGGCAAAGCAGCAATGACGATGTGGTTGTGGTGGATCTGAATGCAGTGGTGGTGGCTACCGGACTTGGCTCGGCCGAGATCTACGTCATGGCAGGTAGTGCTGTTGACACCAGTGAGGTGATCGTAACCCTGGCCAGCGGACCTGTGTACGAATGGATCGCCATTGGCGACGGGAACTGGGCCAATGCGGATAACTGGAGCGATGGCGAAATTCCCGGCCTTGGCGACGTGGCAGTGATCTCAAAAGATGGAGATTATACCGTCACCCTTGGAGACAACGTGGAAGTGGAGGCTCTTGTACTGGGCGCAGGTTCCGGCACTCAAATCCTCGACACCAACGGAAGTGAACTCAGGCTCAAGACCTGTGGTCTGCTTGAAGGCGGAGAGTTGGACGTTTCGGGGAGCCTGGTAGTGCTTGGTGATTTCGCCTGGAGTGGCGGCACGATCACTGGTTCCGGCCAGGTGGAAATTCAAATTGGAGCCGAGCTTCATGCTGTAGGCAATCCGCTGGAACTTGAAGCCGACATGAACAACTCCGGCACCATCATTGTGAGTGCGGGTGCCAGCCTGCGGGTCAATGAGCTGCTGGAATGCAACACTGGGGCCCTCATCGAACTTCAGGGTGATGCTATCCTCACGGTTCAGTTTAATGGCGACCTCAGAAACGCCGGAACTATTCGTAAAAGTTTGGGCGAACAGGAAGCTGCGATTTTTGCCTCTTCGGCCGAGTTCAGTTCTACTGGTTCGCTGCGGGTGGACACAGGTACCTTGAGGGTCTCGGGCGGAACCTTGCGCGGCACCGTCGAGATCGATGGAAGTGCTACGCTCATACAGAGCAGCGAAACTGTCATTGAGAGTATCAACTCCCTGGGTGATGGCCCCTTCGTGATCACTGGCGGTGTTACCATTGGTACTTTCGAAAACCAGATTGTCACTTTCCGAAATATCATTCTGGATTCAGGTGGCCTTTCATTGGTTTCGGGTCCGGCTGCCCTTCTGATCGACAACTCATTTATCTGGCGCCGGGGAAGAGTGCATGAGTTAGGGTCCCTTAATACCCAAGTCGGGTCAGAAACAACATTCGAAAACACCGGAACTTCCATGCTGTCGGCAACTTCCTGGAATATCAGAGGGGATGTAAAGGGCGACAGTAATGTCATTCTCGCCCTGGCCAATGGTGCCAGCATCAATATTGAAGGACCTGGTCGCTGGTTCCAATCCACTAGCGGTACAGTGAGCCAGGACCAGGGAGATCCCGGTAGTTTTAATGTGATCGGCGAGTTCCACAAGACTGATGAGGGTGCCTTTGTGGTGGAAACTACTTTATCCTGTTTCGGCATCCTGAACCTGGTCGCTGGTGAGTTGACGGCCCAGGGCGATTTCAATCTCCACGACACCGGCGTGATCACCGGCGGTGGTACCGAAGACCTCGGCTACAACAGGAGGCTGATTCTGATCGGCGCACCATCGGCCGTTATGAGTGGCACCATCCGACCGGGGCTCGGCGATGGGGAATACGCGCGCATGGAGATCCAGGGACTGGTTGACCTTGAACCCAATTTCCGGGTGGAACTGGACGTAATGCTCGAAGGTGCTTTCAACACCGAAAGCGTCTTTTTCTTGACCGGAGGGCAGGTGTTTGGTGGAACCCTGGCACTCAATGTTTTGCAACCCGTTGTGCCTGGCGAGGACTACAAGGTCATTTACAGCAATGCAGCCTCAGAAGAATTTGCTGTAACAGGCGACCTGCAGTTTGACGAAGTGATTCAAAATGCCGAGGGAGTTATCTGCCGGCAGTTACAGTAAGGGCCGGCACCAACGGGCAGATTTGACAGTTGCTGTGAGCGTCAGACAGAATCCATAAGGCGAGAGTATCTACCATGTGGTTATGCTGAACGACTGGCATTTGCGGTGGGTATTGAAGCTGTTTTGTGGGGGATTAGGGTTTTGAATGGAATCAGGTGATTGGCCCACGTTTGAATTTATATTAATATTTTCAAACGTGGGCTCCCCGCGTGGGACGAAAAGGGGACTTTCTGAGGAAAAAGAACTTTCACTATAACTCCATATTCATCAACTATTAACAAAAGACACAAACCCACTTATATATTATTTACCAAACTATATCCTCATCTTGATATACTCTAGTAAATCGACTATACTTCTAGCATGGACCCAATACAAAACCCATTTGCACCCGGTGCTGGCTCGCAACCTCCTGAGCTGGCAGGTAGAGATGACATCATCTCTGATGCTGAGATCGCTCTTCAAAGAGTGTTGATTGGTAGGCATAACAAGTCACAGATAATGCTAGGCTTGCGTGGCACTGGAAAAACAGTTTTGCTTAATAAAATTGGGCAATTGGCCGAATCACACAACCATGTTGTTTCTTTCATTGAAGCCCCTGAAAAAAAGCCTTTAGCTGACCTGATATACCCAAAAATTCACCAGGTCCTGCGCAAACTATCCATGGTGGAAAATGCTAAAGCCCAGGCCTATGCTGCAACCCGCGCGTTGCGCAGCTTTGCTGGTTCATTCAAGATTTCAGTTGGTGATTTTTCACTTTCCGTCGATCCGGAACCTGGTGTATCTGACAGTGGAATTCTTGAATTCGATTTGGCCGAATTGTTTATTCAAATTGG
>JAUUYW010000521.1 GCA_030590265.1 Candidatus Krumholzibacteriia bacterium | reverse complement strand
CGGGTCAAAAAACAATCCGACTTCATGGCCAAGGTTACTAGTCAGGCGCTGATAAATGAACTCACTCAAGCCCAATTGCGCCAGTGCCCACAAACCGATGCTGCCAGCCAAAACCGGAAAATACCTGCCCCGGGCAAATGCGCCAAGCACTGGGGGAATCAGCAACATCAACATCATATAGAGCGGCAAAATGTTGAAGTATTTGGGCTGAAAAACAAGCAGCGCCCCAAGAACCAATCCACGGACTGGGCTGTCTGCAAAGAATGGAACCATATCCACCCAACTCTCAGGCATCGCTTGGAACAGGTCGGCAACAAAACCCACGCCAAAAATGACGGTAAGAAAAAAGAGATGGGCCTGATAGATTTCCCACGAACGTCCGACCGCCCGGGCCCGAACGTGCGCCGAACCCTTTGTAGCCATCAATCGGCTAAACACGATTCCGGCGGTCAATCCCGAGACAAAAACAAAACCCTCAGCCGCCGACACCAATCCAAAGGGCTGAGAAGCGATCCGGACCATGTGGCCCGGCCAATGATTCAGTGTCATCACTACGAGAAAGATCCCACGCCAGGAATCCAAATTCTTATCGCGTTGCAAACGAGCCCCTCAATTCATACAAATCACATTTCAGAAATGTCGAAAAATAGGGTAATAGGTACTCTAAAACACCGATGGCCCCCCAGCCACCAACTGCAGAAGCCCTCGCCAGTTCTCATGCGAGATCCAACGAGGCCCGGTCTCCAATCACCCTCTTTTATTGTACCATGGTAAGATATTTAAATATATAGTTATATTTCAAGTCAAATAATACTGTGCAAGGTCAGTTTTCAGGCCCCCGCAGCCATCCGGTCCAAGCCTTCATCAGCCCCATCAACTTCCCCCAACCCCATCGCCTGTCCCAAACTGATCCGATGATGACGACGGTGTTTCAATGGCACCCAGAAATCGTGCCTCTCCCGCTCCGTCAATTCGTTCCAATGGGCCATGAGAAAGTCGATCAGCGCTCCCGTTGATTCCAGATAACGGGCCAGGACTTCACCAAAGGGCAAAGGACGTATCCGGCTCAGGGCCTCACGGCTGCGCTTTTCGAATTCGACCGGTGGGGGCAACATGCACGAGGCGGTATCAAGCTTGCATTGGAAGAACTGGACGGTGAAATCGTCCCAAAATGCAATGTGACCGAGGGTTTCCTTGAAGCTGAGCGTGCCATCAGGACCATGGTCCTCACGGGCGCTACGGGGCAGGCTGGTCAGGTAACGACGCAGCAGCTGATCCTCTTCCTTGATGGCTTCAACCAGCGTATTCCATTGATTCAAAACTGCCTGATCACCTTCTGGCGAGAAGTGGTAAGCAGATCCACTGGGTGTGGACATTAAATAACACAGACCCGGGACAATTGGCAACCACCCTCTGGCCATTGCAACCTTGCTTGCCAGATCGCCCCAAAGGGCCTAGGATGCCCGCAATATCAACTCTCCAGGAAGGTCGGTTCTGCCGAGCCGGACGAGCCTGGATGACTGGATAAGCCTAGATGACTGGGCTGGAGGACTTTAATGCCAAGGGCGCTCATGAATTCCCAACTTTTTTTTCGCACGCCCGTTTTGTCATTTTTGATGCTTCTGACCTTGCTGGCCACTGGTGTGTGGGCCGCAGATTCCCCGGAGTTCACCAACAATAGCCGGGACCTGTCCGGTCGCTGGGGATTTGGCCTGGAATACGGCCAGATGAAACTCATTGAGGGCAATTGGGACTACAGCACGGTGGACAACTTTGGCGGTTTCCACCTGAGCAAGGGCCTGTCCCCCCAGTGGACTCTGGCCTTTGCTTTTCAGTTCGGCTACGTGCGCCCCGGCGCCGAATATCCCGGCCAGGAAGTTGGCTACAGCAAGGCCAGCAGCGCACCGCTGTACACCACCATCTATCAGCCCTCACTGAAACTACAGCACCGCTTTGCTCCGGCAGCACGCATCTCCCCCATCCTTGGCGTCGGCCTGGGCATGACCGATTGGCATGTCATTGACAAGGTTGGCGAAGATGTCAGCGGATTCCCCACCGGGGAAGCCATCAACGGCTACGATACCGACGGCAACCTCACCCCCCTCAATGGTACCGACTTCACCATCCTGCTGGAACTGGGTCTGGATGTGGCATTGACCGACGCGCTGTATCTGAACCTTGGTGCGCGGTATGAAGTGATGCCG
>JAUUYW010000234.1 GCA_030590265.1 Candidatus Krumholzibacteriia bacterium | reverse complement strand
CCATTTCCTTGCCCTTGTGGGCGCCCACACCGAGGAATACTGATTTGAATCCATCCTCAATGAGGGTGTCGAGTGAAAAATCCTGTCCCATGCGTGTGTTGTAATGAATGGTGCCGCCAAGATCTTCAATGATGGAGACTTCTTTGCGCAGGATTTCTTCTTTGGGCAGACGTTATTCGGGGATGCCCACGGCGGCCATGCCACCGGGCTCGGTCATGGCTTCAAAGACTTCAACCTGGTAGCCTTTGAGCAAAAGATGATAAGCGGCAGACACACCGGCAGGACCGGCGCCGATGACGGCCACCTTCAAATCGTCGGGTTTGGGATCTGCAATGAGGTCTTTGCTGAACCAATGATCACTGGCGTATTTTTCCTGATCGGCCACAAAGCGCTTGAGCACTTTGATACCCACCGGCTCATCAACCTGGGTTCGGCGGCAGGCCATCTCGCAGAAGCGCACGCACACCCGACCGCAGGTGGCTGCCATGGGATATTTTTGCAGGACGACGCCCACCGAGTGGGTGAATTTTCCGTCCTTGAGGTAGTCGATGTAACGGGGCACGTCGACTTTGCTGGGACATTCTTCGATGCAAGGAGCGGTGACGTAACTTTGGCCCGGTTGGACCACGGTAGCGGCACCGCTTTTGAGCTCCTGCTCGGCGACTTCAGGGAATTGGTCCAGCAGTTGCAGCAAAGGCACAGTGGCCGACTGTCCCAGACCGCACAAGCTGGAGGTGTGGATGTGTTCTGCCAGTTCACGGATTTGTGCCAACTTGCGGTCACAGCTGCCGCCTTCGCACAGGTCCTTCAGTTTTTCCACCAGAATGCGGGTGCCAGAGCGGCAAGGAGTGCACTTGCCGCAACTTTCGTTGGCCGAACGTTCCAGGTAGTCGCGGATGGCACCCATGATGGAAACTTCCTTGTCGAAAACGAAGAAGCCTTTGCCACCCAGGAAAGCCTTGATGCGGTTTCCGGGATCAAATTCGCGGAAATCACCCAGTTCATCGAATTCATCAATTTCAAAAAATCGTTTGCCTCGGTTGTCGACCACAAGGTCATCCCAGGCGCCGATGACGACTTTTGCCATGATCAGTCCTCCAGGACAGGGTTGGAGGCGGGGTAAACTTCGCGGGCGAACACAAGAGCCGCCTGCTCGGGGGTGACCTGAAATCTTCGGTCGCCCAACCGTACGCTGACTTCGTCCTGCTCGCAGCCACCGCCCAGGCAGAAGCTTCCTTTGAGGCAGATTTCCGTTTCAAGTTTATTGCGTGCAATCAAGTCCATGAAACATTTGAGCACGTGTTCGGCACCACTTTGGTGGCACGTTTCCCCTACACAAACGACAAGGTCCTGCATTTTTCACTCTCCATGAGTTTTGATGAAAGGGGCAGAAAATTGAATTTGTCTGCCCTATATCCTGTTAAAAAATTATCAAAAAATCCTGAGAAGCAAGGAGAATTTTCATTCTTTTTAAAAAGATTTTAATACACTGGAAACAAAGAGGTTATGGATCGAATTTTCTATGGTTTTTCAAGAATCCATCAAAGGGTGGGCACAAATACAGCCAAAAGCAGTTATTATTTTAACGGAACCTTTGTTCTCCTCATCCGTAAAACATTTGCTACAAGAACCATTCCAGTCCGAATTTGGGAGACTCCATGAATCGATCCATTGCCCAACTGTGGCCTAAAATTGTGCGAAGTGGGATTATTAGCCTTCTGCTGATGGTTCTGGTCGTTTTTTCCTTCCGTTCGGCTATTGCCGACTGGAACGACGTGCCCACTGGATCCATGCGCCCGACCATCATGATCGGCGACCGTATTTTCGTGAACAAGCTGGCTTATGACCTGAAAATTCCCTTCACCGATACCGCCGTCATCAGCTGGGCCGATCCTGAGCGCGGGGACATCATCACTTGCTGGTCTCCCAAGAATGGTGACCGGCTGGTAAAGAGGGTAGTGGCCATTCCCGGCGATACCGTTGCCATGACCGGTGGAAGGTTGATTATCAATGGCGTGCCATTGGATTATGTGCGGACCTCGGCCGAAGAGTCCGAGGCCATTGCCGGCCGTGTTTTCTTCACCGAGAATTTGACAGGATTGCAACACACGGTAGCCCACGACCCGCAAAAAAAGGCTCTGCGTGATTTTGGACCGGTGGAAGTTGGAGCCGATCAGTATTTCCTCATGGGAGACAACCGGGACAACAGCGCCGACAGCCGCTACTTTGGTTTGGTGGAGAGATCGGCCGTTTGTGGCAAGGTCAATGCAGTTGTGTTTTCACTGGATCACGATCATCACTACCGTCCCAGGGGAGATCGTTTCTTAACGGCCCTCAAGTAGTACCCATATCGATCCCACGCCTCCCCACACGTGGGTTGCCCTCCGGAAACTCTTTTCGGGGGGCATTTTTATGGTTGTGGTTGCCTTTGGAACATATTGAGATACTTGCCGTCGCCCACTGGCAGGCTGACCATCCGGTAGTTCCTGCCAAAACGTTCATCAATGACGATATCCTTTTCCATAGCCAAAACTGGAATCAAACCTTCCCTGGGTCCATCTGTAATGTCCACGTTTCCGATGAGAAAAAAGTCCGGTTCGCGGGACAGCAAATACCCACCGTCGTGTTTTTCGTGGCCAGCGTAGCCATGCGCGAAATCCACATCTTTGTGGGAGATTTCCGGCACAACCAGACCGAAATAATCCAGGGTTTCAAAACCCGTGACATAGGGGATGTAGCCCGCTGGTCCCAGAGCAATGGTGGAGCCTGCAGGAAGGTGCTTGGCCATGGCGTCGCCGGCCAGAATCCATCCGGCCAGATTGGCTTCGGACATGTGGATGGAGATCAGGCGGCGCTCCTTGCCACGAAAAGATGCCGGCAATAGCAGCAGGGCCATGATCATGAGAGTGACCAAGGCACTCCTGGGTCTTGATAACCAAGAGGTGCCCGACAACAGGGCAGTCAACCAGGTCAGGAGCAAGGGCAGGACCGGTACAAAAAAGCGATGCATACCCAGCATGTCTCCGCCAACCATCACCACATAAACAGACCAAATAATAACGGTGGCCAAAGTAGCCAGCATATCCCGGCGCAGGATAAGAGAAGTGCCGCCGCGCAGAACCGCCACGATGGCTGCAATCAGGATTCCCCCTCCATACCAAACCAGAAAACCAAGGCCGTAGGGTAGTCCGGTCTTGAATTGCCCGGCCAGGTCGCCTGTTTTGGCGTAGTAAGTGTTGGGCAACCACCAGCCAAAATAACTGTGTCGCCAGATGAAGAAGGTTGCCATTCCCGTCACCAGCAAAATGGGGCCCAACCATTTTTTGCGATTTTTGCCATAGTGACCAGTGCTCAGATGGTCAGAAGGCAGCAGAGACCAGGCCGAAAAAATGAAGGCCAGAGCCGGGCCTTCCGGTCGGGTCAGGATCAACAGCAAACCTGCGATTCCGGCCAGAAAACTTTGCCTTTTGAGTGCCGAACGCCAGGCCCAGACAGTGAAGAGGGCGAAGAAAGCCGTTTCCAATCCAGCCAGCATCCAACAGGCCACCGCACCGGTGAGTGCCATCAGCATTTGAGCAACCTTGCCGGGCAAAGCTCGATGGGCATTTACTTCGGGGGCCAGCTGACGGACGATTCCTGGCAACATGGCCAACAAGCCACCCATGGCCAGGGTGCTCCAGATGCGTCCCCAAAGCAGGGCGTCCACTCCGAGCCGAAGACCAACTGCTGACCAGAGCACATAGAGAAAATTGCTGTAACCTTCCACCCGCTGGCCAATGTTGAAAACCAAACCATGGCCATCGACCAGGTTTTGGGCATAGCGGAAGCTGATGAAAGCATCGTCGATGACAAATCGAAAGCTCAGGGCATGGGCCAGCATCAGGATCAGGGCAATGCCTGTCCAGATGAGCCAGGGGCCACGTCCGCCCTCACCTCGATTGGGAGTAAGATTCAAGCCGGTTCTCCGGGCTGGTTTTCAAAAATTTCGATGTTCACTCCACGTTCTCGCAACAGTTCGATCATACGATCTCCGGGCACGATAAGCTCCTGTTGTTTGGCTCCCGGAGCAGAAATTTCTCCGCTGGCTAGCAACTGGGCGATGATGGCAGCGGGGTAGCCGGTCATGCGCATCATGGCTGAAATGTCGTTTTGCTCGTCATGGTGGTCGATGATGCGGACCGTGCGGCGGATGGCTTTGTCGCCGTCCTCATAACCAACCACTTCGGCCTGGAGCAGAACCACATCGGGTCCGGGAAGGGCCAGCTTCTCATCCATCAGCTGGGCCAGCATTTCCCGAGGCGACATTTTGCCCTCGGAACCATTGCGAGGCTTGGAATCGCACAACCCCAAATCGAAAAGCAATTTGAATTGCGCGCAATGGCCTTTGTAGCGGATGGTTTTGTAGTCCAGATCAGGCACCCGACCGGCCAGGGTTTGGGGCAGGGTCGAAGTGCCGCCACTGGTTTGGAAAGCTTCCAACTCGCCAAATGGCTCGGGAAAGCGCAGGGTCTCCAGTTCACTCAGTGAAGGTACGGTTTTCATCTTTCCGTTGCGAATCACCACGGCCGGCTCAATGTACTCGTTGATCAGCCCCTGCACCGAAAAGACGACTTTGTAGTTCATGGGAGGCAAGGGGTTGGCTGGCAGTCCACCGACTCGGAGTTTGAGCGAGTCAGCTTTTTCCAGACCATCCACAAGCCAATAGCCAAGGATTCCGGCCAGTCCTGGAGCCAAACCGCAATCGGGGACGATGGTCACGCCGTTGGCTTTGGCCTCGTCATCCAATTCGAATTCCCGAGCAACGATGTCGTTGTTGCCGCCCAGATCTAGGAAATGTGCTTTGCCGGCCACTGCCAGGGCGGCCAAGTTTGCGTTATACCAATAATTGACGGCGCTGATGGCCACTGCGGCCTCTTCCATGAGAGGTGCGATGATGTCGGCATCTCGCACATCGCCACAAATGATTTTCAAACGGGAGTCATTCAGGCGGTTGGCCAGCTTTTCCAGGGATTCCGCGTTTCCGTCCACAACGGTCAATCCGGCGGTGTTATCCGCCTGTTTCAGCAAATCGTGGGCAATAGCCGTGCCTTGCAGGCCAGCGCCGAGAAGGAGGTATTTCAAGGTATTTGGCTCCTGGGGTCGGGTGTGATATTCCAGCCTCGAATAATATACTCTTTGAAAGCTTTTTCAATGGCTTTGACCTAACCTGTTTTGCAGGCTACTATCGTCAAGTACGGTCTTTTCCAACCGGAACCTCATCAAGAAATCAGGAGAGCTCATGGACGCCAAAGTTCTGCAGCAGAATCTCCTCGAGCTCATTCGCCGAACCAGCACTCAGCTGCCGACGGATGTGGCCCGGGTCATCGACAAGGGATGGCGCAAGGAGATAAAAGATTCCTCGGGCAAGTACGCCCTGGAAGTGATTCGTGACAACATCGGCATGGCCAAGGACAAGAGCCAACCGCTGTGTCAAGATACGGGGGCCATCATTTGTTATGTTGACCTGCCATCGTGGATGGATGAAAACACTTTTAAAAAGGCCTATGACAAGGCTGTTGTTCAGGCCACCAAAGTTGGCTACCTGCGCCAGAATTCCGTGGACTCCATCACCGGTGAAAATTCAGGCACCAATCTCGGGCCGGGAAATCCCAATTACCATTTTCATCCCGTCAAAGGCAAAAGCCTCAAAGTTCGCATGATGCTCAAGGGTGGTGGCAGCGAAAACATGAGTGCCCAGTACAGTTTGCCTGATAATCGTATCGGCGCTGGTCGTGATCTGGCGGGAGTACGCAAATGCCTGCTTG
>JAUUYW010000187.1 GCA_030590265.1 Candidatus Krumholzibacteriia bacterium | reverse complement strand
TCGGTGATGTCACTCGTGATGCCATTGGTAGGCTTGCCACCAGCGGATGGGCGGCCACGGCCACCTTGGGCACCACTGCGGGATGAGTTAGCACGGCTGGTTTGGCTTTTTTTAATCGCCCGCCAAACACGCCGTACAAACAGCAGAATAAATAAGAGTATAAGAAGTCTTACAAACATAATGTGATCACACTGGGAGGAAGATGGTACGCCCGACGGGATTCGAACCCATGACCTTCTGCTCCGGAGGCAGACGCTCTATCCAGCTGAGCTACGGGCGCACGTTTAGTGCGCGGAAGTATGGGACATGAAGCGGGTTGCGTCAAATTCCTTTTCCCTTTCCTCCAACGTTGCCTTCAGCCAGCAACTGCTTTGCGTAAGCCACCTGGGCAGCCCGGTTTTCACCCGACCCCTGTTCTCCACCCAGCAAGCGAGCCAACTCGTCAACCCTGCGCACTCCATCGAGAGGCTCCACGGTGACGGTGGTGCGACCACCATGAACCGATTTTCGCACTTGCAGATGCCCCTGACCCATGGCAGCCACTGTTGGCAGATGTGTAATGCAAAGCACCTGACCGCCTTGAGCCAAACGACGCAGCAAACGCGCCACCGGAACAGCATTGTCCATGCCCAGACCCGCATCAATTTCGTCATAGAGTTGCAGTGGAGCCAAACCGCCTTCGGACTCCAGAACTGATAGCCCCAAGAAGATTCGACTTTTTTCACCACCGGAGGCCACATCCCCCACGGGATTCCAGGCTTCACCACGGTTGGTGCGAACCCGCAGGATGACCCTGTCACCACCGTGTTCGGTGACCCGGCAAACCTGACCAGCCAACTCAACATCCCCTTCGGAGTTCAGGTCAGGTTCCAAGCCAAATTCAAGACCCAGTTCAGGCAGGGCCAGCGGCCGGATCAGTTCTTCGGCCCCCAAGGCCAACTTCGAAGCGCCAGCCTGCCTTTTTTGACGCAAATCCAAGGCGGCGGCGGCCATTTCACCCCGAGCTGATTCCAGATCTTCACGCAGTTTCCCGATGTCGGAAACAGCGCTGCGTTGCCGCTCGATGCGCTCATGGAGAGAGTCCTGAAGGATCAGTAATTCTTCCACATCGCGTCCAAATTTTCTTTGCAGCTGGCTGTACAAATGATGCCGTCGCTCCAGCTCATCCAATTGAGCAGGATCCACATTGACCGAATCGGTGAAACGCTCCAGATCGTTTCCAGCTTCCGCAACCAGGGCTTCAGCATCGCGAATCATGCCCAGGAGAGATTCCAGTCTTTCGCTGTGACCGGCCAACGGTTCCAGTGCGGATACGGTTCTGGCCAGCAGCAATCGTGCATTGATTTCGCCCTGACTCAGATCCCGAATCCCTGCCTTGGTGCCTTCCATCAGGCCACGCAGATTTCGGCCGAAAGCCAGTTGTTCCTTGAGGGAAGATTCCTCTTCCACCGTCAAACCCGCGTCCTGCAACTCACGCCACTGGAATTCCCACATCTCCAATTGCTGGTCGGCAAATTCCTGTTCTGAAGTGCGTTCGGCAAGTTGCCGCCGCAACGCCTTGAAGGTGGCAACGGAAGCGGCCATGCGAGTCAGCTGGGCATCCAGTTGAAGGGCCCGGTCCAGAAATTGTCGGGCATAAGCTGTGTGGGAAAGAATGCGCTGCTGGTCCTGGCTCTGGATTGAGAGCAGTCGGGGACCCAAACGTTCAAAAATTGAAAGTGAGGATATCAACCCGTTGATCAGGACCCGGCCCCGGCCATCGCGTTTCAGTTCGCGGCGCATCACCAGCAAACCGTCATTGCCAACGCGCAAGCCGGCATCAGCAAAAGCGGACAGGTCGGACGGACGTTGGCTCAGGTCGAAAACACCTTCGACAATGGCCAGATCTTCACCCTCGCGGATGAGGCGTTTGTCACCCTTGCTGCCCACTAGCAGGCTCAAGGCACCGGCAATAAGACTTTTCCCGGCTCCGGTTTCACCCGTCAGCATGGTCAGGCCTTCAGCAAAGCCAATGACCAGGTCGTCCACCAAAGCCAGGTTTGCCACCCGCAACTCGCGCAGCATCAGGATCCAACCCGGCCGCTGCGGTTGGGGCCACCCCAGTTCAACTTGTGGCGCATCACCCGGTAAAAAGTACTGTGGGAAAATTTGACCAGATTCACTTCATGGTCCGCCTCGCGGAACTCCAGGCGGTCACCATTGGCCAGCACATGGGTTTTTTGGCCATCGGCCGTGAGCACGGCACCCTCACCTGTCTCATGGAGCAAGAGTTCAATGGTGGTGTTCTTTGAGATGATCAGTGGACGCATGCCAAGGCTGTGGGGGCAAATGGGAGCAACCAGCAGGCATGGCACCTCAGAATGACAAATGGGTCCACCGGCACTCAGATTGTAGGCGGTGGAACCAGTGGGAGTGCTGATGATCACTCCATCGCCCAGAAAAGGTCCCAATGAATCCCCGTCAAGGATCAGCTCCATATCCAGGGCTCTTGGCAAAGGCCCCATGTTCACTACCAGATCATTGAGGGCACTGGTGGTGGCGATGCATTTGTCATCACGATAAACGTTGCAATATACTCTTGAGCGCGTATCGAGGTGATAGTCTCCTTGAATAAGAGCCAAGACTGCAGCCTCCAATTCTCCCAGCGGCACATCCGTCAAGTACCCGAGAGAGCCCAGGTTGATACCCAGCAGAGGCACACCGGTTTGGCCCAAAACCCGGGCCGCCCGCAACATGGTGCCATCGCCACCAAAAGCGATAACCACATCAACTGCTTTGATCAACTCAGGGTTGGGCAGCAAAGAGATGCTGTCATCGAGAGAATTTTTTAGATCAGAAGATGCAGTCAGAATGACGCCATGCTTGGCGCAGAGTTGCGAGATGGAAGCTACTGCAGGTGGGAGATCTTTTTTTCGCGGATTGCCGAAGAGCCCGATTCGCTTCACCGGGAAACTTGTTTTTGGAGTATTGGAATTCATGAGGCGCTCTGGGCCTGGGACCCTCTTTCACTGTGATAGAAAACACTCTGAATTTTTTTGCTGATTCCTTCACCGGTCAAGCCCATGGACTCCAGGAGCTGGTTGCGGGAAGCGTGTTCCTGGAATTCATCCGGGATACCCAGGGTCAGAACACGTGGTCCAGGCGAATCGCCCCGGCTGGCGGCCCATTCCAGAACAGCAGCCCCGAAGCCACCCGCAAGGGCGTTTTCTTCCACGGTGACCACCCGTTTGAATCGGGACCAGATATCGGTCAGCAAAGCTTCATCCAAAGGTTTGATGAAGCGCATGTCCACCACTTCAGCACTGACTCCGTCCATGGCCAAGTTTCGGGCTGCATCCAGGGCCGAATGAACCATGGAGCCCACCGCCAGAATGGCCAGGTCATTCCCGTCTGCCAGGGTTTCTGCTATCCCAATGGGAATTGGAGCTGGATCACCTTCCATGGCGACACCCGGGCCACTGCCACGGGGATATCGCAAAGAACTGGGACCATCAGTGCGCGCCAGTCCCGTGGCCAGCATGTGTCGCAATTGATCTTCATCCCGGGGAGCCATGACCACCATGTTGGGCACCATGCGCAGGAAAGTGAGATCGAAGACACCGTGGTGCGTTGGTCCATCCTCGCCCACTACTCCAGCGCGATCAATGGCAAAAACTACCGGAAGCTTTTGCAATGCCACGTCGTGTATGACCATGTCCACGGCTCGTTGCAGAAATGTAGAATAGACGGCGACCACTGGACGCTGACCGGCGCTGGCCAGGCCCGCGGCAAAGGTAATGGCGTGACCTTCGGCAATGCCAACATCATGGAAACGAGTGGGGAAGCTGTCTTTCAATCGGCTCAGGCCAGTGCCGGTGGGCATGGCCGCGGTGATGGCATGAATGCGGGGATCCGCGTTTGCCAACTGATGCAGGGTATCACCAAACACATCGGTGTAAGAAGGTTTGCCAGATGAGACCACCTTGATTCCTTCGGCCTTGTCGAATTTGCCGACACCGTGGTACCGGGCGCCATCCTCCTCGGCGAACCGATAGCCCTTGCCTTTTTTGGTGATCACATGGATCAGGATCGGACCTTTGAGCAGTTTAACTGCCTGAAGGGTTTTGGTGATCAGTGGCAAATCATGACCATCGAGTGGGCCGAAATATTTGAATCCCAATTCTTCGAACAGAATATTGGGAACAACCAATTGCTTGAGGCTTTCTTTGATGCGTCCCGCCAATTTCTGCGCCTTGCTGCCATGGGGAACCTTGCCCAGCATATCCCACAGGTCCGATTCCAAACGGTTGTAATGTTTGCCGCTGGTAATCCGCGTCAGGTATTTGGAAATAGCCCCCACGTTGGGCGAAATGCTCATTTTGTTGTCATTGAGCAGGACAATCATGTCGGTGTTCAACTGGCCGGCGTTGTTCATGCCTTCATAGGCCAGACCACCGGTCAATGCTCCATCACCAATGACGGCGATGACGGAGTTATCTTCTCCCCGGGCATCCCTGGCTGCGGCAAATCCCACGGCCGCGCTGATAGAAGTGCTGGCATGGCCCACACCAAAATGATCATGCTCGCTTTCAGATTGTTTGGGAAAACCCGATACCCCGGCGCGGGTGCGCAAAGTACCAAAATCATCCTGCCGGCCGGTGAGCAGCTTGTGTCCATAAGCCTGGTGTCCCACATCCCAGACAATTTTGTCCGCAGGAGTATGAAAAACCCTGTGCAGGGCCACGGTCAATTCCACAACACCCAAACTCGCTCCGAGATGGCCGCCGGTGTGGGAGACGGTGGAAATGATCATGTCGCGCAATTCAGCACAGACCTGCGGCAATTGGCTTTCACTCAATTGTCGCAAATCATCCGGGTTTTTGATGCCAGGCAGAAGGGGATCCATTCCTCATTCCTTTCCCGGGCCCAAGGTTCGTGTGAAAAAACCTGGAACATATCGGGAGCTAAACAGTCTATTTTGTTACACCCTAACCTGAAGTCAGGCCAAACGCCAGAGCGAAGAGAGAGCCGAACACGACACCTGCGACCACATGGGCCGGATGGTGAATCCGGGGATCAAGATAGTCGGCAACACGCAAATGAAAAGGGCCAGCATCTTCCAGACTCTCCACCAACCGAAAAACCACCTGCCGATTCCTCTTGGTGGCCACACGCAATTTGATGGTATCGTGGATCATGATCACCGCGAATACCAAGGCAAAACCGGCTTGGGATGAGTGCCAGCCCTGCCGCATGACCACCAAAACCAGCAAGCAGGTCAACACCGAGGAGGTCAAACTGGGCACACCGTAACTCTGCCCCAAAACGCCAAGAGTAAGTTTGCGATGGGTGAGAGAATACAAAACCGCTTTGAGCACTTGTGTCCCCGCCGCACACCCGACAATCACCAACCAGGCAGGCCAATTGTGAGCTGAATTCAGCATATCATCGATCCCGGTTCCACATGAGGGAGCAGACTGCCTGAAGCCGCTCCGAAGCAGCGCCCTTGGGCAGAATCACCGAAAGGTCCATCAAACCCTTATTTCCATACCGAGCGGTGCGAACTCGGGCTTTGGCCAAACCTTCCACCCTCACCCAGGTGGCTTTGCCCGCGGCCTGATCCTTGCCGGTACTTTTACCGAGCTGTTCACTGGTGGCCGTCACATCCAGAACATCGTCCGCACCCTGAAAAGCCAAACCAATGTTCAAACCGCAACGGTGAACATTCTGCCGAATTTCAACCGGAGCTCTGGCCAGCAAAGCACCGGCCTCAAGGGAGGCTGCCAACAAAGCGGCGGTTTTTCCCAAATGGATCCGGCGCACCAGCCGGGCATCAATCTCTTGATCTTCCGCGTCCAGATCTTCCTGCTGACCACCAACCATGCCGGCTGGGCCAACAGCCTGTCCCAAAACCTGAACCAGTTCCCCGGCCACAGATCCACCACTGCCGGCCAGGATGGTGAAAGCCAAGGCCTGCAAACCATCTCCAGCCAGGATGGCCGTGGCTTCATCAAACTCCACATGACAGGTGGGACGCCCGCGGCGCAGCACATCATCGTCCATGGCCGGCAGATCATCGTGAATCAGAGAATAAGTGTGGAGCATTTCCAGGGCACAGGCGGCCTTCAAAACCATAGCCCTGTCCACGGCAGGTTTGCGTCGACCACCACTGAAGGCGTCGTAGGTCCACAGAAGAAGAATGGGACGCAACCGTTTGCCACCACCGAGCAGGCTGTGCATCATGGCTTCTTTCAAGCGATCAGGGATCCCTTTTTGCTTGCGAAGCAATGATGAAAGGGCCTTTTCCACCACTTGGCGTTCCCGGGAAAGCTCATCCTGAAGCTCCCGGTTATCCATCCAGGTTCTCCTTGCGGACCATGGCTTCCCAGGTGTTCTCCAACAGCATGGCAATAGTCATGGGGCCAACGCCACCAGGTACGGGGGTCATGGCCGAAACCCGGCCCTTCAAAGCCGGAAAATCGACATCTCCCACCAGTCTGGTGCCTTTGGGACGTTCAGGAGCATCGATGCGATTGATCCCCACATCCACAACGATGGCACCTTCGCTGATTTCATCGGTGCCCAAAGCCCTCGGCACTCCAATGGCAGCCACCACCACATCAGCCCTGGAGGTTATCTCTGCCAAATTTTTGGTGCCGGAATGACACAGCGTGACCGTGGCGTTGGCATCGCCCCGCTTGAGGGACATCAACAAAGTCAGTGGGCGACCGACAATAACGCTGCGGCCCACAATTGCAACATTCTT
>JAUUYW010000229.1 GCA_030590265.1 Candidatus Krumholzibacteriia bacterium | reverse complement strand
TGAGCCCGGGCTTCAACATTTCCGGGTTCAGACGCCAGACGCACATCCACCCCCCACTCGGTCAGCCACCAGGACCACTGCACCTGGGGATGAGCCTGGCGGATATCATCCAGTTTTCGCACCAGGGACAACTCGGCAATTTGTCCAGTGCGCCACAAAAGAGTTTGCCGGGCCGCAGGCAAATGTCCCTGTTCGCCCAGCCATTGGACCACCAGGGGCAACAAGCCCATCAACTCCTCCGGCACCCCAGGCAACATGACCAGGATGCGATCCTTCAACCGCCCGACTAATCCCGGCGCCGACCCCACCGGGTTGGTCAAAGCAGTCATTCCCACTGGCACCTGGCATTGCCGTTGCACCCCCACTGCGGCCTTGCGCCCAAGCCTGGCCCAACGCAGTTCCAATTGTTGGCGGACTTCATCATCCTGAAGCAATTCAACCCCTGCCCAACTGGCCACCATGTCGCGGGTCAGATCATCGGGGGTGGAACCAAGGCCGCCGGTCATAAAAACAATGTCTCCGGCAACAGTTCTTTGCAAGGCTGTGTGGATGGCCTTTTCAGTGTCCGGCACCACCTGAATACCGGCCACCTGCACAGCATGCTGTCCGAGAGCCCGTTGAATGCGGCCGCTGTTGGTATCGGCGGTGCGACCTTCAAGCAGTTCATCACCCACTGCAATCATACTGACACGGCAATTTTTTGTGGCTTCTGTCACAGGATAACATTCCAGCCCAGCAAACGCGCGGTGATTTGAGTGGCTATGGCGGCCAGGACACCGGCACCAAGATCATCAACCATGATGCCCAGTCCACCACCAAGTTTTTCCAGTTTGCGCACACCTAAGGGCTTCAGAATGTCGAAAAAGCGGAACCAGAAAAATCCGGCAATCCAACCCAGCAGGCCAGCGTTCAAAGCAAAGTAGGTGACCAGCATGCCGGCAACTTCATCGATGACCACCAGGGAAGGATCCTCACCGTGAATCTTTTCCAGTTTGTCGGCCACGGGAATGCCGATGGCCGTCACGCCGACCAGCAGCGCAGCCTGCACCCAAAGGGGAATTGGTCCGAGATATGTCCAGCTCAGCCACCAAATTACGGTGACCCCGGCACTGGCCACGGTGGCAGGAGCGATGGGAGCATAACCAGTCCAGAAAAAGGTGCCAATGGCGTAAAGCAGTGGGCGGGGCATGGAAAACCTTTCGGGTGAATTCGTTGGGGAACAAATAATGTGGGCCCAATATACAGCATGGATCGAGATACGGGTAGGATTGGCGGAATACAGCAGATAGTTTTTATCGCGACCGCATCCCAATCAATAAGAAAACGCCCCCCAAATATGGAAGGCGCTAAATAATAAAACCAATTAATGGCTAAGCTCAGGACCCTACGGTCTGCAACTGCCTCAACACCTGCTTGGCCACACATTTCAGCGTATCAAATACACCATCACCGTTGACGGCAATGGCTTCAAAATGATCATACCCCTCGGGGTTCAATTCCTCAACCAACTCATTGACGGGAATGGCGTCCGGCATATCCCGCTTGTTCCATTGCATGACGAAAGGGATTTCCTTCAAATCCAGATCATATTCCTTGAGGTTGTCATGCAGGTTGTACAAGGCTTCAATGTTGGCATCAAAGCGAGACTCACTGCTATCGGCCACAAAAACCAGGCCGTCCACACCGCGAAGAATCAGCTTGCGGCTGGCGTTGTAATAAACCTGGCCGGGCACGGTGTAGAGGTGGAAGCGCGTTTTGAAACCTTTGACTTCGCCCAGCTCCAAAGGCAGAAAATCAAAGAAAAGTGTCCGGTCCATCTCGGTTGCCAGAGTAACCAGCTTGCCTTTGGTTTCAGGGGCCAATTTCTCATAGATGTACTGGATGTTCGAAGTCTTGCCACCAAGACCAGGACCGTAATACACGATCTTACAGTTGATCTCGCGGGATGAATAGTTAATCAGCGACACGGCTTACCCTTTCAAATGGCGTTCTGCCTTCAATCCACAAACAGGCTGTCGATTTCGGCTTCCACCTCACGGGTGAAGCCGTCGTCGAATGCATCGTATTCTTCGTTCCGGTATTCCAACTTTTCGTACAGCTTCTCGATGATCACATCGAGCTCATCCACCGCCCGTTTGACACGCAAGCGAACCAACCCAAGGGTAGTCGTGCGGTCAAAAAGAACAGTGAGAATCACACCGTTGGCAATTTTACCCAGGAACATGCTGTCCTTGGTGCCCTGGTGGTAAAGAGTGCTGAAATCCTTCTCGCCGATGAGTTTGGCCAACTGGTAATTGGCTTCAAAATCGGCGGCACACAGTGAAGCAAAACTGGTCAGATCAAAATCAACATCGGGCCCACATTGGCTGATCAGCTGACCGGTGCGGTCAATGAGAATCACATTCCGGCACTGGCTGCTTTTCAGCAGATCGTCCAGGACGTTGTTGATCGCCCAATAATCTTCTTCGAAGATGGCCCATTCGGCTCTAACCATGGATCACTCCCTGCCGGATTTTCTGGCAGTTGGCTTACATTCGGATTGACGTTCTCTAAAAAGACTATCGACCGATGCATCGGTCACTTGATGGATTTATCCAAATATTTGTCAAAAGGAGCGTCGGCCCTGAAATGCCCGTTGCAAGGTTACTTCGTCAGTGTAGGCCAACGCCCCACCTACAGGTATACCGATGGCAAGACGGGTCATCTTGATGTTGCGTCCATCCAGCAAACGCTGCAGATACAGAGCGGTGGTTTCACCCTCCACACTGGCATCCAGGGCCAGAATAACCTCGGTTACACCATCGCGGTTCACCCGCTCAGCCAGACGATCAAAGGGCAAATCCCCGGCTCTTACTCCATCGAGGGGTGAAAGCAAACCACCGAGCACAAAATAGCGTCCAGAAAAAAAGCCGGCCTTCTCAAAAGGCAGAACATCCACCGGACTGGCCACGATGCACAACTGGGTTGGATCTCGCCGTTCGCTGCAACAAATTCGGCAGGGATCCGGCTCGGTTATGGCTCCGCAATTGCTGCAGTTGGTCACCTTTTCGGCAGCTTCAGCGGCGGCAACCAAGAGTTCCTCGGAGGATGCTTTCTGGGCAATCAAATGCAAGGCAATCCGGGTGGCTGATTTTCGTCCCAGTCCAGGCAGGCTGCTGAGGCTGCGCACCAAACGATCCAGGGCCGGTGACTGAAACTCCCCACCATCATTGGTATAGTTCCGAGCACTCATATCAACCCATACCGGGCATACCGGGAATGTTCATTCCTCCGGTAACACTGCCCATGTCCTTCTCAACCATTTCATCCACCAGTCGGGTGGCTTCATTGATGGCGGAAGCCACCAGATCCTGCAAGAATTCCACATCGTCGGGATCCACGCATTCGGGAGCAATGACGATGCTGCTGACCTTGTGCTTGCCATTCATGGTCACTTTAACCTGACCACCGGCCACTTCTGCCATCACTTCCTTGCTTTCAAGTTCCTTCTGGGCTTTGGCCATTTTGGTCTGCATCTGTTGGGCCTGTTTCATCAGGGCGCGCATGTCCATGTCGATTTTTTCCTTTCAAAAGCCTGGTGGCTTTGTAGTTTGGCTCAGAATTATTTCCAGTTGTCGCGATCTTCTTCGTGCAGGGGTTTCCCGTCGAGGGTTTCCACCAATTTTTCCAGAGCCGGGTCTTTGGCACAGGCTTTGGTCAATTCTTCCAGAGTTGTGGGAGCCACTTTCTTACGAATTTCCTCTTTGACTTCACGGACCTGTCCCTGGCTGCCAAGGACCAATTCCACTTTGACGGAACACCCAAATTGCTTTGAGGCAGCTTCTTCCACGGCGGAAATCTGCCCCTCCACCATCTTGACCTTGAATTGCTTGTCCTGCTCGAAAGCCACAGTCAAACGGCCTTCATCCAAATTCAAGGATGGCAAACCTTCCATCAGGCAAGCTGCCACCGCTGGTTTGATGGCCATCAGGTTGTCAATGAGCTGGGTCCAGCCCGGTACTGTCTCACCCGCGGCCCTGCCGGCCATGGGAGCGGGTTTGACCACAGCCGCAGGACGAGGTGCGGCGGCACGGGGTGCGGCTGTTTGAGCAGAAGCAGACATGGGTGATGATGCAGAAGCGGTTCGCGCCTGCATCCCATTTCCATTTGCCGATGAATTCGGAGCAACAGGTGCCGGTGCAGCAAAACGGCCACCTCCGCCACCCCCGTCTGGCGCCCTATTTCCACTCAGAGCTTCCAGACGATGGGCCAGGTCCGACAGCAAAATCCTTGATTCGAACCGGCAATATTCCACCAAAGAAGCTTCCAGCATAATCCGCGGTTGAGTGCTGCGATGGATGCGTTCAAAATGCTGGCCTGCGCGATCAATCAAGGCCAGCAAATCCTGTTCGGAAAAGTTCACGGCCTGGGTTCCCAGTTGTTCGATTTGTTCCGGTGGCAGATCTACCATTTTCGCTAACTCCGGATCGATTTTTAGCAGCATCAAATTTCGGAAATTGCTGACCACCCCTCGGGCAAAGGCATCGAGGCTCTGACCGGTGCTGCTGAGGCTTTCCACCAGGCGCAGGGCCCGGGCGGCATCTTTGGCAATGATCGCTTCGTTCAGCTCTACAAAAAGCTGGGATCGAACCAGCCCAAAGGCTGAAACCACCGTCTCCTCGGTGATGGTTCCCTCACAACCTGCGATCACCTGATCGAGCAGACTCAACCCGTCTCGCACACTGCCTTCTGCCAAGCTGACCAAGAGGCGAAGCCCGGTCTCATCCAAGGTTACACCTTCTGATTTGGCAATATCCTGCATCCGCCCACCCAATTCATCACGAGTCAGCAACCGAAAATCAAACCTTTGGCAGCGGGACAGAATTGTCCGGGGAATCTTGTTCGGCTCGGTGGTGGCAAAGAAGAAAAACACCCGATTGGGCGGCTCTTCCAAAATTTTCAAGAGAGCATTGAAAGCCCCTTTGGAGAGCATGTGAACTTCATCAATAATAAAGACCCTGCTGCTGCCTTCACTGGGTGAATATTGGGCCATGTCCCGCAGCTCACGAATGTTGTCCACACCGGTGTTGCTGGCAGCATCAATTTCCAGCACATCAAGATAACTCCCCTTGGCGATAGCCGTGCAGGTATCACAAACACCACATGGATCACCTTCACGATTGGTCTGGCAGTTAATAGCCTTGGCCAACAGCCGTGCCACCGTGGTCTTCCCGCACCCCCGCGGACCACTGAACAAATAAGCATGGCTCAACTTATCCCGAGCCATGGCTGCGCGCAGAGTTCCGGTAACATGAGTCTGCCCAACCACCTGATCAAATGTCTCAGGACGATACTTGCGGGCGATAGCTTGATACGACATAAAAAAACGCTTCCAGGAATTATTGTCCCAACCCAACAACGAATAAGAAATTGAAATTTAACACGATTCCCCCCATTAGGAAATCCCGATACCCCCAATATCCATTTTTCCTCCAAAACTCTTATCCTGGACAAGCGAAGCAAGTCCATCCTAAAACACCAAACCCTCCCTACAAGAAGGGCTTCTTTGATGTTCCGTTCGCTCTTAAATATGTGTTCAGCAGGTCTGCCTGGGGTCAGCTGCAAGGCGCGCGAGTGCAGGACTGGCCGTAGCCAGTTCAATCGAGTGCAACGCGGCAGAGGGCCCCAGGCAGGCCTGCTGAACACATATTTAAGAGTGAATGGAGCATCAAAGAAGAGAGGGCCAGGCTTACGGTGCACACGCTGAAGGGAACATACCGCTGCTACCTTCCAGTCCTGACGGAGTTAGTCTTTCACCGTCACACCGGGCCTGACCCATCATATTTTACCAAGCCCAGAAACCTTAATTTCTAAATCAACATTTCTGGACCTATTGATCT
>JAUUYW010000200.1 GCA_030590265.1 Candidatus Krumholzibacteriia bacterium | reverse complement strand
CGGCGATGTGGTTGCCATCAGTGGGGTTACGGGTAAGAATTATGTAAAAAACCCCGGTCTGCACCGCACCATGCTGGGCGATGGCGTGGCGACAACTTTCGCGGCCATGCTCGGCGGACCACCCAACACCACCTACAGCGAAGTCACCGGTGCCGTGGCCCTGACCCGGGCCTTCGATCCGGTCATCATGACCTGGGCTGCGGGTACGGCCATCTTGTTGGGCTTTGTGGGCAAACTTGGGGCCCTGTTGCAAACCATTCCCGCTCCGGTGATGGGTGGCATCATGGTGCTGCTCTTTGGTGCCATTGCCTCCATTGGTATGAGCAGTCTGATTCGGGCCAAAATCGATCTGATGGTGCCACGCAACATGAGCATCGTGGCCATCACGCTTGTTTTCGGGATTGGCGGCATGGTTTTCAATTTTGGAGAATTTGCCCTGCAGGGTATCGGCTTGTCGGCCATTGTGGCCATTCTGTTGAATATCGTATTGCCTGAAAGGACCGAATAAAAAACTATCCCGTGGCCTTGATGACCACCAGAGTCATGTCGTCATGCTGGAGTGTGCCGCCGGTGAATTGCCGCACATCATCGACGATTTTTTCCCTGATTTCGAGCGCCGAATAATCTTCTACGGGAACCTTGTCCAACAGTGCCAATAGCCGATGGTCGTCATAGAATTCTTCTGCCTTGTTGCGAGCTTCAATTACACCGTCAGTGTAAAGCACCAACACTTGTCCGGAGGCCATCTGAAAATGATTGTCCTGGAATTCAGCATCGTCAAAAGCACCTAGTGGCAGCCCCATCCGGGCGTCCTCCAGCAGGAGCGAATTACCCTCGGCAACTAAAACAGGCGGTTCCATGGCTGCCAGGGAATAGGTGATCTCCCGACTCTCCACATCGATGGAAAGGAAACACAGGGCGGTGAACATTGACTCATCTGTTTTGGCAAACAGGGACCGGTTCAATTGTTTGAACAAGGCACTCGGAAGCCTGCATTTGTCCGCTCCACAATAAACCATGCCACTGGAAAGAACAGCCACCATGGCCGCCTTCATGGCCTTGCCGGAGACATCACCCACCGCAACACCGAGGTGGGTCTTTTCTCTGTCCTGCCAGAAAATATCGTAAAAATCGCCCCCAACTTCATAGGCAGGAATACAGATCCCGGAGATGTCCATTCCCCTCAAGTCGGGATCCGACTGGGGCATGATACCCATCTGAGCAGTGCGAGCTGTTTGCAATTCCGAAGAAATTCGCACGTTGTTGATTCGCCAGCGAAAGAAGAATACAGCTAATCCTACAATAGTGAGAATGACCAGAGTGCGGAACCACCAAGTTCGCGTAAAAGGGGGAGTAATAACAATATCAACACTCGTGCCTTCCTTATTCCAGACCCCATCGTTGTTTGTGCCGATGACCCGGAACCGGTACTTGCCGGGGGCCAGGGTGGTGAAAGTGGCTGATCTTTTGTTGGGACCGGTGGCAATCCAGTTTTCGTGCAGACCTTCCATCATGTAGGCGTACTGGTTCTTGCCCGGAGCACTGAAGTCCAGGGCGGCAAATTCAAAAGAGAAGATGAAGTCATGATGAGAGATTGTAATTTGTTCGAGCCTGTCGATGGGGCGACTGAAGCGGAATTCCTGGTTCATCTTCAAAAAGGAAGTGATGGCAATGGGAGGTGGAACAGGGCTGTCTTTGATCATGTCTGGAAAAAAGGAATTGAATCCGTGGATGCCACCGAAAAACATTTCACCATCAGGGCCGCAGAGATAGGCCCCGCCATTGAATTCGTTGCTCTGAAGGCCATCTTCCACATTGTAGCTTTTGAAGAGGCCTGTTTTTGGATCAAAGCGAGACAAACCGTTGTTGGTGCTCATCCATAATTGACCAGCCTCATCCTGGAGAACGCCATAGATGGCGTTGCTGGCTAAACCATCCCGGGTAGTAAAGTGTGTGAAAGTATTTTTGGCCACATCAAAACGATTCAAACCACCACCCCAGGTGCCCAACCAAAGGATGTGATCCCGATCCTCGAAAATGGAAAAAATAAAATCATTGCTCAGGGAATTGTGGTCACCCGGAATGTGAAGCATGTGACTGAACTCTCCAGTTTTTCGGTTCAATCTTTCCAGGCCACCTCCTTGGGTTCCCAGCCAAAAAAATCCTCGTGAATCTTCGAAAATGGTCCGCACATAGTCATTGCTCAAACTGGTCGAATCTGACGGATCATGCTGGTAGCGGGTGAACTTTCCGGTGGTTCTGTCCAGACGATTCAAACCACCTCCATTGGGTCCCACCCAGATTTTACCGTCACCATCCTCGAATATGGATCTTATCTGGTCATGGCTGAGACTACTCGGGTTTAGGGGGTCATGCCGGAAATTTTGAAAATTACCTGTCGATGGGTCCAGGGTGCAGACGCCGCCTCCATTGGTCCCCAGCCACAGCAATCCATTCCGGTCCTCAATAACTATTCTCACTACATCATGACTAAGGCTGTTGGGATTGTCCGGGTCATGGCGGAAGTTGGAATACTGGCCGTTGCTCCGGTTGAGGTAATCCAGTCCGCCACCGTGGGTGCCAATCCAGAGATCGCCCTGGGCATTTTCACAGATGGACCAAATGATGTCATGGCTGAGGCTGTTGGTATCATTTGGGTCGGGTTTGTAGAGTTGAAAGGCTTTGCGCTTGCCGTCAAAGTGGTTCACACCACCTCCGTAGGTGCCGATCCAAATCACGCCGGAGCGGTCTTCGAATATGGAGCGAATCTGATTATAGGTGATGCTTGAGTTGTCGTTGGGGTTGTTGACGTAGGTCTTAAAGGAGCCTGTCCGCGTGTTCATGCGTGCCAACCCGCCGCCGTCGGTGCCGATCCAGATTGTTCCGTTTTGGTCTTCAAAAATGGAATAGACCTGATTATTACTAAGTGATGACAGGTCATCAGGGTCGTGCAGGTAACAAGAATGGGTCTTGCGATCGGGACTGACTCTTACAAGGCCACCGCCATCTGTTCCAACCCACATTGCTCCGGATCGATCTTCGAAAAGAGACCGAATTGCTTGATGGCCGAGGCAGTTGCCATCGTCAAGGGTTGCTTCGTAGTGGTCAAACCCAGTTGCACCCATATCCCGACGGTTCAACCCGCCACCATTTGTTCCCACCCAAAGTGTTCCCTGTGTGTCTTCCAGGATATTCAGAATCGCATTGTGACTGATGGAGCCGGGGTCGTTTGGATCGTGAAAATACCGGCTGAACTGACCAGTGGCTCGATCAAGAACATTCAACCCGTCGTCTGTGCCAACCCAGATGTTTCCAGCTCGGTCTTCATGAACGGCCCGCACGATGTCATGGCTAAGGGATGAGGCATCAAAGGGATCATTTCGGAAATGTTTGAACTCGCGGGTTGCCGGGTCATACCGGTTCAATCCTCCGTTGAAGGTTCCAATCCACATGAAACCCTGGCTGTCCTCAAGGATGCACAGGATTTCGTTATAGCTCAAACTGTTGGGATTATCCGGCTCGTGACGAATAATTTTGATGTCATATCCGTCATATCGGTTGAGCCCATCCTCGGTGCCAAACCACATGAACCCCTGGTGGTCCTGGATGATGCACGAGACGATGCTTTGGCTCAGGCCGTCTTCAATGGAAATCTGTGTGAAAATGATGTGGTCGTTTTGGGCGATGGAAGTTGCCGGCGCCGCTGCAAAAAGCACAATGACCAAAAAAATAATAAATGACATGATAACTTTCTCCCATCCCATGCACTTGGTAACGGAGTTCATGTCTTGTCTGGTTCGTAGCTCCTTCTAAATCGAACGCTGGTGTGCTGCGTTCTGATCAGGACGGAAAGGGGAAAGGAATGTTTCCTTTCCCCTTTCGAAATTTAAAAAGCGGTAACCAGACCAATCACGCCACGGTCTGTTTCCAATTCCACATTTCGGGTGTATTCCAGTGTCCCGCGCACATTCCGGGCGATCAAGTGTGTGATACCAACGGTGATGGTTTCGTAATCGTCGGCATCGGAATCGGAATCGATTTGGTTGTAGAGCAGGGTGTAGTACTGCCGCGACTTGTCACGCTGGGGTGAAAAAACCAGTTCAGCTACCAGACCCTGGGTTTCCACATCCGTATCAACACCCGTGAATTCAGGATCCGTGTCCTTGCGGAACAAATACTGGAAAGTCAGGTCAAACATTCCATTGCCCAAAACAAAATCAGGCCCGTGGAAAGTGACCTTGTTTTTGGCGCTGCCCGCATTGAGGTCCATTTCCTGGCCACTGTAGAAGAAGTATCCCAGGCTCAAAGGATCACCTATGGACTGGATAAGGCGGAAACCGAAGTTTTTGAAATTGTCGGTGTCGAACTTTCGGTCATCACCCGCATCGGGTTTCCCATTACCGTTGACCAACATGCCGACCAGGCCGGTTCCGGTGGATTCAATGTCGTAGGTCACCATGATTCCCCGGTCGTAGGTGAGGTCAATGTTCGAATCTCCAACCTTGGTGCGGTAAATGTTGTAGTCCTCGTAGGTCAATCGCAGTTCGCGTTTCATCAGGGGATCCGAGGTCTGGAACTGACCAATCATGATGTCGAAAGGCACACCGCCGATGTTGTTGAAGTGAACATAGGCGTCTTCAATACCCGCAACTTCTCCTCGTTCATCCATGAAGAAGTAGA
Source organism: Candidatus Krumholzibacteriia bacterium (assembly GCA_030590265.1). GTDB lineage: Bacteria > Krumholzibacteriota > Krumholzibacteriia > LZORAL124-64-63 > LZORAL124-64-63 > LZORAL124-64-63. The sequence goes on along the minus strand of JAUUYW010000200.1, from coordinate 1,638 downwards.
AATAGTAGCCCACATTCTTGGCCAGGGTTCCGCCTGAAAGCAACTTCAGGGCCCAGGGTGTTTGCAGATCAGCAGTCACGTCGGAATCGCTGTCAAACAAGGCATAGGCATCGAAGCGTGCCGCTATTGGGAAAGTTTTGTTCAGCTTGAGAAGGTCATCGCCGGCACTGATGAAATCCCGCTCTTTTTCCGACTCGGGAATGGTGAATCCGTTGCCTGCAAATTCCGCACCGAATGGTTTCAGACGGGGAAAGGGCGCATGGCAGGTGGAGCAACTCAGTTTATGCGTTCGTGCAAAAGCGGGTATGGCCTCTGCAGTCTGGGGCATGATGATGGCCAGACTGACCACGATCAGCAGTGAAATGACGAAAGAGTTCTGGAATTTCATGGTGCCGGCTCCTTATTCGTAAACTTCGAAAGTGGTGGTGGCTGTGTTGATGATCTGGGCTTCGGATTCTTCTGCCGGCACGCCTAGATATTCGGCTACCGGTGTTATCAACCGCTGGTATTTGAGAACGGCATCCAGCCGGACTGGTCCGTAGGCAATGTCATCTGGCATATCCCAGGTGAACGTTTCCACCTTGGTCTCGCGGGGGCCAATGCGGTAATCAACACCTAAACTTTTAGTGTTCCATTGCTGGATAGTCATGCGGCCCTGGGGGTCGAAGTAGGCCATGCGGAAGATGCGATCACCCACCGGAACACCATCACGTTGGACACCTTCAAAATCGGGGATGTTCTTGGCGATCCCCATGTCCTGATAAGCCAGAACGTCGGCCGCGATGGTGAATTCTTCACCTTCAAAACCCTTGGGATCCACGGGCAGATGCCAGGTTTTTCCCTCGCTGTCAGTGGCCGTCACATGCAACCACATGATGCGGTCTTCCACTGATCCACTGGGCACCTTGTGACCACATTTGCCGTTGAAGAGTTGGACATTGATCACCGCGGAGCCATCGTATTCGATTTCCCGTTCCAGGGGATTCATGCGCATTTCGATGGCACCGTTCAGTTTGCCGGGATCGTGGGCGCCATGGAAGAGGTGCTGGGCGATCATGCCTTCTTCACCCATTTTAGCTGATCGGCCCATGGCCTTGGGCATGTGGCAATCCTGGCAGTGCACTCCTTGTTCGTAGTAGGGACCTTCTTTCCACTCCAGGTGAGTGGATTTGACCCAGATACCATAGGGGCTCATTTCGTTGTGGCAGGTTCCACAAAAATCTCCGGTCTTGATAAACTCGTTTTCCACGGTATCGTGATGAGGAGATTCCACGCCTGGCTTGGGACCTTTTTTCAATCGGCCTGGCTCACTCACCCAATTGAAATTGTGGGGAATTTCTCCCTCAAAACCCGTGACGGAATGGCAATGGTCGCAATGCACTGATTCGTTGGCGCGGCTGTTTTCCTCCGGTCGTGGAGGAGGGGTATCGCCGGCCAGGAAAGAGGTTGGCGCGTGGCAACCGTTGCAACCATGCTTGACCTCAGCCACAATCTCATCCTTTTCCGCATGGGGAACGGCCAACTCAAAGTATTCGATCTCATCCCAATCATGGGTGAAGGCCTGGCTCATCATGGCCTGGGACCACTGCTGGTAAATGTTGTCATGGCAACTTTGGCAGACTTGTGGTTTTTCGTATT
>JAUUYW010000030.1 GCA_030590265.1 Candidatus Krumholzibacteriia bacterium | reverse complement strand
TCTGGCCAGTCCTCTTTGAAGGACTTGATGTAACCAGCCAGCTTGGGACATTCCTGGGCTTCGTCAAAAAATAAGATACTGCCGGGCTTAACATCATACCGATCAAGCATCAGGGTTTGGAAATCAGAGAAATCTATGGTTTCATTTATCTCACGGCGTATTTTATGATCTTTTTCCAAGTCAAAACTATTGAAATGCCTACCAATATCCTGCAGAACGCTGGCAACAAGCCAGGATTTCCCTACTTGCCGCGCTCCTTCAATAACGATTACTTCATGATTCTCGGGGTTGGAAATCATGGATTTGAGAATCTGGTGAAGCTCTCTTTGCATTTTTTAGACAATCCTTTTCCTGAATTTTTAAAATTTTGTTAAATATATTTTACAAAAAAGCAAAAAAATAGCAAGGATATTTTGAATTTATTGAAAAAAAAATGAATCATGGCACCTAATCCAACCGAATCCCAGCCGGAAGCTCCACCGCAGAAACCATTGGACCATCCCACTCAACCAGCTCCGCCATCATCAAAGGCGGAATCACCACCGGCTCACCATCCAGCTCCAACTCCTGCAAAACCGAAAGATAAACCTGCGCCTGGCTCTCAAAGCTGGCCATCAAATCTTGACCCACAGGTGCTGCTGCGGGCAGTTTCAAACTGCGAGGATTGACAAACCGGCCGTTCCGTTTCACCCGATAATCCAGATGCGGCCCGGTGGCATACCCGGTAGCTCCCACATACCCGATAACCTGCCCCTGATCCACCTTTGATCCGACCTTTATACTTTTGGCATATCGGGAAAGATGCAAATAGTAGGTTTCATACTCGGCGTTGGTGTGCCGAATTTGAATGTACCGACCATTGCCTTTTTTCCTCGTCCTGGCCACCACAACACCATCGCCACCAGCACGCACGGGAGTGCCCACGGGCGCAGCATAATCCACACCGTGGTGAGGCATCCAGCGTTTGAGCACGGGATGGAAGCGGCGGTTGCTGAACTTGCTGCTGACGCGGCTGTATTCCAGAGGCGCCCGCATTAGTTGCTTTTGCAGATTGTTGCCGTCGGCATCATAATAATGTTTGCGACCATCGGCGGAAGTGAACTGGAAAGCCTGCCGGGCCTTGCCGCGGTTGATAATTTCCACACTCAAAATTGATCCCGTGCGGACGCGCTGGCCTTCTTTGTAAACCTCTTCATAGAGGATGCTGAAGGTATCACCCTTGCGCAGATCCCGGTTGAAATCCAGATCCCAGCCCAGGATGTCGTTCATCTTGGGGGCCAGGGCCAAGGGCGCATCCAGGTTTTGCAGACTGGCGTAAAGGCTGTGGTTGATGGTGCCGCTGATGGCCTTGAGGCGTCGCTCCACCGGATAGTTGCCGTCGATGCGTTCGTAAGAGTCGCCCTTGCGCACCCAGGTGGTGTAGCTCTCTTCATCCAGATCGAAACCCAGGGCTTCCAGGCCACCATCTTCGTTCACTTCGAGGCGGAAAACTTCACCAGTGCGCACAGTCTTCAGGTTGCGGAACGATTTGCAGGCCTTGACCAGACTCATGATGTCTTCATGCCCAACATTCCGGGCTTGCAGAGCTTCGTAAAAAGTTTGCCCGCGGGCGATGACCATCTTCTTGGGGCCGCTGCCCTCGGGTGCAACCGGACCCATCAATTCCTGGGGGATGGCTTTGAAGTCGGGAGATTTCAAAAAAGATTGAGCCAGGTCCATGGGCTCCAGTGGCTGAAAACTGCTCAGAGGTGGTTCCGATGGTCCACCCATACCATTTTGCGGCACAGGCTGGTTGTCGGCGGGGTTGATGATGCCCACACCCCAAATCATCAAAGTGGCTCCGGACAGGGCCATGAAGGCCAAGCCGCCATTTTTTAGCATGATATTTAATTTAGCCGAATCCAGTTTGATTCCTCCTGAATCGTTTCCATTTCCTTCGTCGGACAAAAATGCACTGACTCGGGCCTTCCAGGCAAGGGTTTTCTGTGGCCCACATCAATCATTGGGCATGCAAAATTGGCTCAGATCGTGCTAATATACAAATCAAGCCATGCATTTTGCATGATGGAAAACCCCTGTCAGGACCAAGATTCCTCAAAAAAGGGGTTAAATCGGTGCAAACCGAAGACTTGGAGGCCACCCTTGTTTAGAATCCCATCCATCGCCTGTCTATGCAACAGCTGTGCCGTATTTGGCCTTCTGGTGTTGTTTGCTGTCTTATCCCTCCCTGATGTGGCTTATGCCGATGCCGTGCATCTTACTGATCACGCCGCCGGTTTCACCGGTCAGGACTTTGGTGCCGCAGCTTGTGGGCTGGGTGATATAGACGGTGATGGCCGCTTTGACCTGCTTGTTGGCGCCCCTCTGAACAACTTGGGTGGTGCCGAATCCGGGGCTGCTTTTCTGTGGTACGGAAGCACCGATGTGACCCACTCCGCCAATGAAGTCTGGTACGGAGCCTCAGGTGAACGGTTCGGTTTTTCCGTTGCTGCCATTGGCGATGTCAACAATGATGGCGATCCTGATTTCGCCGTGGGCGCTCCTTTGTCCAACACCGGGGGCACGGAAAAAGGACGAGTTTGTATTTTTTACGGCGGCGGTGCCCTCTCCAGCACTCCTGACCTGGTCATTCTAGGCGCCAATGGTGGCGATCAATTTGGTTTTTCGGTGTCAGGAGCCGGTGATTTTAATGGTGACGGCAAAGACGATTTCATTGTGGGCGCGCCTTTTTCCAACACTGGTGGCACCAACCTGGGGGCTGCATATGTCATCTATGGCGACAATGGCGATCCCAGCACTGATTTGGCCGACGCCACAACCATGACAGGTGAAATTTCCGGTGATTTCTTTGGCTGGTCGGTCTGTGGGGCAGGAAATTTCCTGGGTGGCAACGAAGAAAGCGTGGCGGTGAGCGCCCCGGGCAACAACTCCCACTGGGGTGAGGATGCCGGTGCGGTTCATATTTTCGAAGGCACGTTGTCGGGCAATACTCCCAACGCCACACCGGATCATCTGATTGGAATTGGCGGCTCTTCCCCTGCTCTCAGTCAGTACGGATGGGTGGTGGAAAACATTCACCGCTGGGACAGCGACGGGTACGATGATTTGGCTGTTGGTGGTCCTTTCAACAACCAGGCCGGCACCGCTGCGGGCCGGGTCGAAATCATTTTCGGCGACCCAAGCCCTTCGGCCACGGGCGATCGTTATGTCACGGGTGGCTCAGGCGGCGACCAGCTGGGCTATGCCCTCGATCTTCTTGGCGATTTAACTGAAAACGGTCGGGACGACCTTTTGATCGGTGCTCCTTTCTACGCCGGCGATGGTGCCGACGCTGGCCGAGCCTACATCTACGAAGGCGGCAGCAACTCGGGCAGCGTCTCGGTTCTGGACGTTGTTGCCGTAGACCCGCTCATGCCCGGCACCCAGGCCTTCGACCGTTTTGGTTTCGCGGTGGCCGGAATTGGAGATTTCGACGGCGATGGTTTGATAGACTACGCCGTGGCAGCTCCTTCGGGCAACATCGCCAACAACGCCACTGCTGGTTATTGCCGACTGTGGGCCACGAACAACCAAACCGTAGGCACGTTTCAATATCAAGCCGCCTCAACCTGGACCGCCGACGGTCAGGTGCGGTTGCAGCTGACCTTGCCTCTGGCCCCTGAGTCCATCACTCATATGGAAATCCGTCGTCAGGATTCTTCCGGCCTTGAAACAGTGTTTGATGGTTCTGTCGAAGACCTGATAGTGAACGGATTGTTCCCCGCCGGTGAGCATCATTACGAGTTGATCGATGCCGGTCCTTTCAACCAGGAAATCAACGGCCAACAGATTTCCTACCAGGCCACCTTGGATCTTCTGAATGGTAGCCGGGTCGAACTTTCGGATCCTTCGGTTTGGCCGGCTCTGTCCCTGGAACAACAACCTGCTTTGCGCCCACTGATGGCCCGCCAGGCCTGGCCCAACCCGGCCAACCCGCGCACGGCCCTGGAATATCGTGTTGATGAGGGAATTTCCTACTCCCTGACCATTGCTGACCTGCGTGGACGCCGCATCCGTCAATTGGCCCAGGCCACCGGAACCGGCCAGTGGGAACAAAAAAGCTGGGATGGAAAAGACGACGCGGGAAGGGCTCTGCCTTCGGGTCTCTATTTCTTCCACCTGCGCACAACCGGTCATATCGAAATTCGGAAAGTGATTCTGGCTCGATGAACAAGGATTTGCCTGGTGTTGAGCTGCACACCCACCTGGAAGGATCGGTCACTTGCGAGCGTTTGATTGCTCTGGCCGATCATTATGGTCAACCGGGCTTGCTGACCAAGTGCCTGAACAAGGAAGGCACCGCTTACGTTTTTGACGGCTTCATGGACTTTCTGGAGTTGTTCCGCAAAGTCACTCTGCTGCTGAAAACACCCCAGGACTTTCACCAGGTGGCCCTGGACCTGGGCCAAACCCTGCACGACGATGGTGTGGGTTACGCCGAAGTCAGTCTTTCTTATGGAGTGATGCTGAAAAGAGGCCTCGAGCCCCAGGCCATTCAGCAGGCTTTGTTCGATGCCGCTCACCAGGTGCAGGAAACTCACGGTGTGCGTCTGCGCTGGTTGCCCGATGCGGTGCGCCAGTGGGGGCTGGACAAGGGTTGGCATGCCTTTGAAGCGGCCGCCAAGGCCGGTCGGTCTTTAGGTGTGGTTGGTTTTGGCCTTGGTGGGGACGAGGTTGCCGGACCAGCTCGCGATTTCGCTCCGCTCTTTGCCGACGTGAAAGCCGAAGGCCTGGGAGTGAGCATCCACGCGGGAGAAAATCCTGCCAGTGGCCCGGCCGCCGCCGATTCCGTCCGGCAGGCCGTGGAAGTTTGTGGGGCAGAGCGAATAGGCCATGGCCTGGGAGCGGTTGCCGATCCTCTGATTATGGCTATGTTGAAGGCACGAAACGTATTTGTAGAACTCTGTCCAGGGTCAAATTTGTGCACGGGCGTCTTGGAAAACCTGGCTGATCATCCTTTGCAGGATTTTTTGTCCGCAAAAATTCCCTGCGGGTTGAACCCGGATGACCGCAGCCTGTTCGGCCTCGATCGGGGTGGAGAATTGGAGCGTGCCCGTCAGGAACTGGGCCTGCAGGAAGAACAGATTGTGATGATGGATGAGTGGGCCAGGGAAGCGGCTTTTGGAATGGATGAAACAGCTGGATAACATTTTTACTTGGGAGGGACCCAAAATGACAAAGAAACCAAGCTTCAAGGCTGAAGAATCTCAGGACAACGACCGCCGGGCCAGGGTTTATCATCTGAGCGGAAAATTTGTTGGCACTCCGGCGTGTTATTCATTCCTGGAAGATGCCCGGGATAATATTTCCACCGATTTTCCCCATGTGGTTCTGGTCATGTCCGATTTGAAGATCATCAACAGCACCGGCGTCGGCATGATTGCTTCGCTGATGACTGCCTGCAAAGAAGGCCAGGGCAAATTGTTTGCAGTGGATGCCCCGGACAGCGCCCGACGGCAGCTTGAAGTCACTCGTGTGTGGGAATTCCTGACACCTTTTGACAACCTGAATGACTTGCCTGCCAACTTGGACTCTTAGAAAGGCACGACCATGAACCGAAGCTTGATATTGGCACTTTCCGCGACTGTGTTTTTGATTCTCGGAACAACTACTACCGTTGCTGCCGCAGAAGGCGAAGGCTCTTGGTTCCAAGTATCCCTGGGCTACCACGGTATGGCCATGGACGACATCAATGAAGCTGATTTCCGTTGGCACGACGAATCCGATGGCTTTGATCTGGACGATGTGAATTCCGGCATGGCTTTGGCTTTTGGCTTTGGCTATGACCTGTCACCTTCGTTGGGTTATGGTCTGTTTTGGGAGCACCAATACGCCTCAACCAGTGGCCAGGACGGGGAATTGATTGCCGATGTGAACCTGGCTGCGGATATCTTTTCCGGTCGTGTGAATTACAATTTCATCAAGCAGGAAAACTGGCGCCTGGGTGTGGCTGGGTCTCTGGGGTATCTGGTAGTTGGCGGGGATGTCAACAAAACCACTTCCGGTGCCAGCTACGGCAAGTCTGAATTGAAAGGCAACACCTGGGCTCTGGAAGGCATGGCCCTTCTGGAATTTGCCTTGGGTGGATCATCCACCTTGCAGGTGACTGCCGGCTGGCGGGATGCCAAGGTCAAATCCTTCAAAAACGATAATGCCCCCGTGAAGAAAGACAATGGTGATGATCTGACCATTGATTACACGGGTTTCACTGCCCGGGTGGGGTATAAAATCCGTTTTGGCAGTTTGGATGATCAGACGGTGCCGGATATCAATTGATTCCAGATTATTCCCCCAGCATTTCCTGCAAGCGGTCAATCTCCACCTGGATAGCTTCCTGCTCAAATCGGGGAAACAAAATCTCTTGTTTCCCCAGCTGCCGTCCTGATGGAATAATCTGATTTCCTTCTTCCCAGCCGCCGGCCCACAAATCACTTTCCATGCCCAACCAGCCCCACAATTTCTCCATGCCGAAGGGCACCACCGGTGAGAGCATCAGGCACAGCTGGCGCAGAATCTGAATGATCACACCCAGGCTGTGGCCGCATCGTTCCAGATCGGTTTTGCGACTTTTGAAAGGCGCCGATTCATCGAAATACCGATTGCCCACCTGACCGGCGTGGAAACAGGCTTCCAGGGCAGCCTTGACTTCAAACTTCTCCAGGTGTCCGGCCCATTTTTCCAGATCTGCCGCCACTTCCTTCAGGGCGTCGCGATCCAGGTCGGTCATCATCTCTTCCGACCACTCGGGAACCTGTCCTTCAAAGTATTTGTGGATGAAGGTGAAAACGCGGTTGATCAGGTTGCCGAAATTATTACCCAACTCGTTGTTGTTGCGGGCCAGGAAACCTTCCCAGGTGAAATTCATGTCCCGGGTTTCGGGGGAATTCCGGGCCAGGGTGTAACGCAGGGGATCAGCGCTGAATTTTTCCAGATATTCGGGCAGCCAGACGGCAAAACCGCGGCTGGTGGAAAGCTTTTGTCCTTCGAGATTCAGAAATTCGTTGGCCGGCACATTGTCCGGCAAGATGTAGTCCTCACTGTGGGCCATCAGGATGGCGGGGAACAACAGGGCGTGGAAGAAAATGTTGTCTTTGCCGATGAAGTGCACCAGACGGGTGTCCGGGTTCTGCCACCAGTTTTTCCAGGCCTCCGGCTCGCCCTTTTGGGCAGCCCATTCGCGGGTGGCCGAGATGTAGCCGATGGGAGCTTCGAACCAAACAAACATGACCTTGCCATCATGGTCGGCAAGAGGCACCGGCACGCCCCAATTCAGATCCCGGGTCATGGCCCGGTCCCGAAGACCGTCGGCAAACCAGCCATTGCAGTAGCGCAAAACATTGTCTTTCCACTCGGGATGGCGGCCCAGAAAGTCTTCCAGTTTTTCCTGCCAATCGGCCAGGGGCAGGAACCAATGGGTTGTCTCGCGCAGTTCCAGAGGGCTGTTGTCCAGAACGCTGCGGGGGTTGATCAGCTCGGTAGGGTCAAGAGTTGACCCGCATTTTTCGCACTGGTCACCACGAGCTTCTTCACTGCTGCACTTGGGACAAGTGCCTTCAATGTAGCGATCAGCCAAAAACCGGTTCTGACTGGAGCTGTAGAATTGCTCGGTGGTTTTCTGTTTGAAAACGCCCTGGCTGTGCAGGTCTGTGAAAAAGGCCTGGGCTGTCTCGGAGTGAATTTCGCGGCTGGTCTGGCTGAAATTGTCAAAGCTCATGCCAAAGCCCCCGAAACTCTTTTTGATGGAGGCATAATTGCGATCCACCAGTTCCTTGGGGCTGATGCCAAGTTTTTCCGCCGTCAGGGTGATAGGCACCCCGTACTCGTCACTGCCACAAATGTAGAGCACTTCGCGGCCACGCAGCCGCAGATAACGCACATAAATGTCGGCAGGCAAATAAGCCCCGGCCAGATGTCCCAGATGGATCTCACCATTGGCATAAGGCAGGGCGCTGGTCACGAGGGTTTGTTTGAAGTTGGCGGAACTCACAGGATGGCCTCCGGGTCAGGCGTTTTTATAGTTCTTGATATGAAGAGAATCTAACTCAACACGGGAACTATATCAACCGGTCCACCGGAGGCAGGTTCTGCGTCCCATAAACATAATTTTCAAGCCAGAGTCGGCAGTCCACACCGGTGACGGCCAGCACGGCTTCTTCCAGGACCAAGCGGCTGAATCCTTCTTCGGTTCGATTCTCATACAGATAGCGCAAAACCTCATCAAGGGGCCGCACCATCCGACTCTGTCGGGACAACCACTGGTCCAGAGCAATGCTGGCGGCCACTCCACCAGCGTAGGCGTACCGCACTTGATCCGGATCACCCATGACATCGGCAGCCGCAGCGGCAATGGAGACTTCGCCTCGCCAGGGGTTTTGCACGTAGTCGCGGTTCAGACGATCGGTCAGAACCTGCCGGGCATGCTGGGGTGTCCAAACACCGGCTGCGGTGAGCATGCGCGCCGAATACCAGGTGGTGGCGCCTTCGGTGAACCACAGAGTGGCGGGGTCATTTTGGGTGATGGCCTCACCCAGCCAGCCATGGAACATTTCGTGGGCGATGACGCTGGCGGCCTGTTCTTCCAACATACCCCAGGTGGTGTCCCGGTGGATCATGACCAGAACCGAACTACCGGTGTGCACACCATAGACATCGAATCCTTCGGCGGTCTGAACTTCGTTGGTGGCCAACAAAACGGTGATTTGTTCCGTTGGAGAAGATCCGAAAAACCCGATCTCCGTGCGCGCAATGCGGCGGACAAGATCCAGGGCGTCGCTGTCGTTGAAAAGCCAATTCTGACTGGTGGCGAACTGAATCACGCAATCTTTGGCCCGGCTGTTGAGAGTGCGGATGTTGCCGCAAATGATCAGGGCGTTGTTCAGGTCTGCCAGATCGTTGGGATGATAGAAAAGATTCATGGGGACAGGTTCGGCGAAGTTGGGTTTGTTCCTGGCGGCTTGGCCTGAAGATATTGCTGTGGCCAGGTCAGGTGTCGGATTGTAACCCTGCCCGTAGCCCAGGTGAGCGTCGGCAAGTGGTCCTGCTGAATCATTGTGTTCCCGGTTGGTGTTTTTGACCAATGCCGGCCAAGGGACCAGCACCGGCATCCGCGCGGGATTGTGCAAAGTCACGGTGATGTTTTTCACATTGGAATTGGTGGGCTGCAAAAAGATTTCAAACCCGGCAAAACGAACACCACCATTGACCAGGGTAGAAATGTGCTTCCGAATATCCATTTCACTGGATTCGGCTTTACTCAGGTCAACCCGATAGATGAATCCTGCCCGGTTCAAACCCCGAGTGCCGAGCCGCCATCCATTGGCCGATTGGTCCACTGTCAGGGGACGCCCCATGGTTCCATTATCATTCAGGGCATGGGCTGAAGGACGCAACAATTTGCGACCATATTGGGTCTTGCCGAAAATTCCGGGCGGGTACTCCAGATCCAGTTGTGGGGGCAATTTTCCTTCGGCAATGAGAGTGACCATGAGCGTTCCGTGGGGCGCTTCGCTCAGATCAATTTCGTAAGTCAGTTCGAGGGGCTCTCCCGGCAGGTTCTCGTAGGCTCGCCAGCCAAAGAAACCCAGGGCCGGCAATAGCAGAAAAAGCAACAGCAAGCGCAAAGCAAGGCCGTTGTTGTGGTACTGATCCTTGGCCGAAACCGGAGGCTCAGTTTTTTCTTGGTCAACCAAGTACCCCACTCGGCGGGACTTGTAACGTTGCAATGCGGTTTGCGACTTCTCAGCCAAGCTAGAACTTCCTCTGCACGGTTCCGTAGAGGCCTCGGTTCCTTGTCATTCCTGGTTGTTCCCCGTTGTGCCTCAGGGGCGCCTCTGCTCAAAAACAATGCAACAGGTATGCCGTCATGCTAAGGTGGGCAAAATCTGCAAATGGGTTTGTGTGGAAAGGTGGTTGGGAATGGATTTAGGACTCAAAGGAAAGACTGCTTTGGTCATGGCCGGCAGCCGTGGTTTTGGCCGGGCCGTGGCTTTGGAGCTGGCTGCCGAAGGCGCCAAGGTTGCGTTGTGCGCGAGGAACGAAGAAGACTTGGCGAACACTGCCGAGGATGTTCGCCTGGTAGGCCAGGAAGTCTGGGGAGGCATGGCCGGATCGGTGTTGACCCAGGCCCTTGATGTTACCGATGATCAGGCCGTGCGGGATTTTGTTTCCCTCACCGAATCGGAGTTGGGCCCGGTGGACCTGATGCTGGTCAACGCCGGTGGTCCCCCCGCGGGAAATTTCGAAGACTTGCACCTCGACGACTGGAAGGCGGCCTACGAACTGACCCTGGAAAGTGCGGTGCGGCTTTGCCAGCTGGTTTTGCCCGGCATGAAAAAGCGGGGCTGGGGGCGTATCGTGCAGATCACCTCCATCAGTGTGCTTCAGCCGGTGGAAAACCTGTTGCTTTCCAGTGTGTTGCGACCGGCGGTGCAGGCCCTCACCAAAGCACTTTCGGATGAAGCGGCGCCTTTTGGAGTGACTGTCAATTCGGTTGCCCCGGGGTTTCACAACACCAGTGCGGTGCAACGACTGATCGCGAAAAAAGTGGAGCAAACCGGTTGCAAACCCGAGGATGTGATTTCCGCTTGGACCAGTGATATCCCGGTGGGCCGTTTGGGAGAACCCGAAGAGCTGGCAGGGCTTATACTGTTCCTGATGTCACAACGGGCAAGCTATCTCACCGGACAATGCCTGGTCTCGGACGGTGGGTGGGTCAAAAAAACGTTCTAAATATCTAAACGAGATGGGTGACTAACTTGACAGCGTGAGATCCTTTCATATCTTACTGTCAATAAAGTATGCAATTACATCACCCCGGTGCACGCGGATTGATTCCTGGCCCGGGTTTCAGGGAGATAGAGCATGAAGGAACTGATCATATTTGTGATCATCTACTTCGTCTTGGTGAATTTTATTTTCCCCAAGATGGGATTGAAACCTGGTTGAGGCCCCAGCGCCTGCTCGATCGGTGATCGAGATTCGTCGGACCCAACCCCAAACTCCTCAAATACCGACGGTTCCACTTCGGAACCCCAAAAACTGGACTGAAAGCTGGAGGTGGCGCGGTGCCGCTTTATGAATTCACCTGCAAAAAATGCGGGCACAATTTTGAAGAACTGATGACCCTGACCGAAATGAACGACGGCCAGACCAAATGCCCTGCCTGCAGTTCCAAACGCCTTGAGCGGGGATTTTCGGCCTTTGCCACCGGTGGAAGCAGTCTCACCGGAGGATTTGCCGGCGGCGGCGGTGGCGGATGCGGCAGTGGTGGGTTTACCTGAGGTTAGACAGCTACCCGGCAACCGTGCGTTGCCATCAACACTGCCGGTTTTTCAGACGATCACGGGCCACATCTCCCAATCGGCTGCCGAAATACATCACCAGGGCGCCGAGGATCAATCCGGCAATTACATCCACCACATAGTGATACCGATTGTAAACTGTGCTCATGCACAGCAGCACGAAAATGGTGGTCATCCACCAGCGGTGCCGGGGGAACAGTTTCCAGGTGTGCCACCAGGGCACCATGGACGCCGCCACATGACTGCTGGGGAAGGCGGCCCCCAGAATGGCGCCGTTCTCATGAATATGGCGCATGATATCGGTGAAAATCCAGCCCCCGACATCCACATATCCGGCTTTGAAATATTTGGGTCCCCAGGCGGGGAACAGGGTGTAGAGCGTGTAGCAGATGAGCATGGTTGTGCTGAGGTCCCGGACGAAAGCCCGCACCGCATCCCAGCGCTGATCGTCGGCCAAACCTTTGGCCCGAAAGGCCAGGGCGATAAACGATACAGCCAGGAAGTAATACAAAAAATAAGCAAACTCCATCAACTCGTGGAACCAGGCCCAGGGCCAAACCCGCGACCATTCCAGGCTGGGTTGGCAACCGAACAGAGCCTGTTCCATCTTGATCAGGGCCGGATCAAGGCTGTTATCAAAATCATAAAAAACCAGGCCCAGGTATTCCATCTCGCCATAGAAAAAGGGGAATAACAGCGGCAGATAAATTTCTCCCAGCAGCCGCAAAACAAAGTGACGACTGCAGCGCAGCAAGGGTGGAATGAACCACACTCCCAGCGCCAGACCTGCATGGACAGCCACGTTGATCCACGGTTCAGGGGAAACACCGGGGCGCAGGAAGGGATAAAAACCACTGACCAGAAGATAGACCACTACCCAGCGGTCCATGTTCATGCGCCGGAGGGAGAGTTCAACGAGTGTTCTGCGCCAGGTCAAAGCCAATCCTGTTCCTTGAAGAAGTCCATGGTGTTTTGAAAACCGGTCAAGGCCGAATATTTCGGCTGCCAACCGGTTGTGGTGCTCAGCAGGGAGCCGTCGCAAACCCAGCCGGGTGTTTCCAGATCCCTGATGCGGTCCGGATTCAGAACGGGGGATGAGATTGCCCGGCGTCGGCCCAGCAATGCACTGCCGATTTTTAACAACACCACGGGAATGTGAAGAGTTCGAATTTTTTTTCCCGTGGTTGAACTCAGGACAGCGGCCATCTCCCGCCAATTGTATCCGGTGTGAAGATCATCCACAAAATACGTTCCTGTGGCCTTTTCGCATTGCAAAAGAGCCACTGCGGCCGAGGCGGCGTCCCAACCATGAACCAGGCTCAGACCGGTCATGGATTTTCCCAGCCTGGCGGTGATGCCCTTGGTTGCCGCTTTGAAAAGGGGCAGGAATTCCTTGTCCCGGGGACCATAAAGTGATGGAGGCCGCAATATAGCCCGGCGGAAACTCCATTCAGAACGGTTGACTGCTTGTTCGGCTGCTAATTTGCTGCGTCCGTAGGCAGTGATGGGAGCTGGGGAATTGCTTTCCACCGCAGGGTTGTTGATACCAGCAGGGCCATGGGCGGCCATGCTCGATATTAAGATAAAAGCCGGATTGTCAGAGTTTTCATTCCAGGCTAGCTCAGCCCGGGCCAGCAAATTTTCCGTGGTTTGAACATTGGCACGTTGGTACTGCTGTTCATGTGAGGCGGTGACCAAACCGGCGCAGTGAATCAAGCCGTTGCAGTCGGCCAGGAAAGTATCGCAGGATTTTGCCTCAGCCAGGTCCACAACCATGGTCTCAATATTTTTGCCTTCAAGCCAACGCAGATTGCTCGTTTGCCGCACGGCAGCCCGCACGGCAAAGCCTTTGCCCAACAGGATGTCGGCAATATGACTGCCCAAAAAACCGGTGGCGCCGGTAAGAGCGATCAGTGGTTTGGGTTTTGTCTGGGAGCTCATGCCACGGGCATCTCGTAGATGCGATAGGTTTTGTAAACCTTGCCTCCATAGCCTTCCAATATGCGATTCATTGCCTTGTTATCATCCAGGATCCACGACAATTCTCCAGATGTGTGACCTTTGGGAAATGCGGTCTCCATGGTGCGGAAAACCAGAGCCATATCCACGCCCATTTTTCGGTACTCGGGCAGAACTCCCATCAAGGGCATGCGCACAAAATTGATCTTGCGTTTGGCGAGCAAAAATTTCAACCAGCCGAAAGGATACATTTTTCCCTTCATGGGTTGAGTGGCCATGTTGAAATCCGGCAGGGTCAGGGCAAAGCCGATGGGTTTGCCTTCCATCTCGGCAATCAAGACATAATTGGGATCGACCATACTTTTCATGTCTTTGGCGCTGTAGGCAAAATCTTCGTCATCCATGGGGATGAAGCCCCAATTCTTACTCCAGCTGCCGTTGTAAAGGGATCGGATGAGGCTGGCTTCCTCGATGAAATTATTCATATCCATGGCGCGAATTGTCAGACCGGGCCGACTCAGGATACGGTCGATCAAACGTTGCAAATTCTCTGGCACGATACCGTCGGTAACCATACGCCAAGCCAACAGATCCTTGGCCTGGTTGAGGCCGAAATTTTCAAAGTGCGTGGGATAGTATTCCGGATTGTAGGGCATACCAACCACCGGACGGTTGCGCAATCCTTCAACCTGCACACCAAACCAGTCATGGTTGGACGTGAAACAGCCTGGGCCGCGCATGATGGTCATGCCTTGGGAAGCAATCCATTGGCTGGCGGTTTGCAGCAGCAGGTTGGCCAGCTCAGGGTTGTCATCCGCTTCATAAAAACCAAAGAATCCGACTTTTTCGTTATGATGGTCGTTGCTGTACTTGTCCACAGCAGCGGCGATGCGCCCAACCACCGTGCCGGCGCTGTCGCGAGCCACCCAGAGCTCTGCTTCAGCATGGTTGAAAAATGGGTTCTTCTTGCGGTCAAAAAAGTGTTTCAAATCATCCAGGAGAGGGTAAACATAGTTGGGGTCATCACGATAAATGCGGTAGGGAAGTTGCAGAAAATCATTGAGTTCCTGCTTGTTTTGAACTTGGGAAATGGTGAATGACATGTTGCCTCCTGTCTCTATATCTTGCAAAAATGGGCGGCCCATGGGACCGCCCTGAATTCCTACTGACTGCAGAAAGGGCGGAGTCTAGCTATTGACAATCTCCAGCTCGCGGCCCACCCGAGCCATAATGTCCATAGCTTTGTGGATCTCATCTTCAGTGTGGGTGGCCATCAAACTCAACCGGATCAGGGCGTTGCCCTTTTCCACCGCCGGGCTGACCACCGGATTGACAAAAACGCCTTCTTCAGCCATGCGGCTGCACATCTTGAAGGCTGCCATATCATCGCCAACAACCGCCGGGATGATGGGTGTCTCGCTGGGGCCGGTGTCGAAGCCGGCATCCTTCAGACGCTCACGCATGATGTCGTTGTTGCGCCACAAGGCTTCGTGCCGCCAGGTCTCTTCAACCATCACATCAATGGCGGCCGATACCGAAGCCACCGACGCGGGGGGCATGCTGGCCGAGAACATCAGAGCCCGGCTATTGTGCTGGATGAAATGCATGACATCTTCATCGCCAGCCACAAAGCCACCCACCGAAGCGAGGGATTTGCTGAAAGTTCCCATAATCAAACCGGCCTCGTCGGTGAGGCCGAAGTGGTTGCAGGTGCCTCGGCCGTGGTCGCCCAAAACGCCAACGCCGTGGGCGTCGTCCACCATCAGGAAGGCATCGTATTTTTGGCACAGCTTGACAATTTCCGGAAGTTTGGCGATGTCGCCTTCCATGGAGAAGACACCGTCAACGATGACCAGTTTGTTGTTACCAATTTCGCTTTTGAGAACCAACTCCAGGTTTTCCATGTCGTTGTGACGGTACTTGCGCACGTCGGCAAAGCTGAGGCGGGCGCCATCGATGATGGAGGCATGATCAGTGCGGTCGACAATGATGGTTTCCTTGCGGGAAACCAAAGAGCTCAGCACTCCCTGGTTGACCATGAAGCCGGTGGAGAAAACGAGGGCCTTTTCTTTGCCCACCAGTTTGGCCAGCTTTTCTTCCAGTTCGATATGAATATCGAGGGTTCCATTGAGGAAGCGGCTGCCGGCACAACCAGTGCCATATTTTGCCACAGCTTTCGAGGCGGCTTCCTTCACCTTGGGGTGATTGGTCAAACCCAGGTAGTTGTTGCTGCCCAGCATGATGATTTCTCGCCCCTGATATTTTACGGTATTTTCCTGGGCGGATTCAATCACGCGGAAATAATTGTAAAAATCAGCAGCCATCAAATCTTTGGCTGTCGTGTAGTTGTTGACCTTATCCAGCAGACCCATGGGCACCATTCCTTGCAATACAAAACCGGCGAGGGTATAAAGATACCCCGCGCCTTGGTAACAGGACTTTGAAAATAGCTTCTAACCTTTGATCCGACAACTAGAAATCACCTAAAATATTTGAGCTTCAAAAACTTTGAATTTTGCCCCTTGTTGCCATTCCTGTGGGCCGAGCCCGGCTTTGAGGGCAAGTTGGGTCAGCGTGGTCTTCAGATCCCATCCCTGCTCCGTGGCGACCTGAGGCAAAAACACGGCCTGGCGCCCATTTTTCTCCATCAGGACTCCATGCCTGCCAACCTGGATTTCCTCGTAAGACGGCACTTCCCGCAGTGGTGTGAGCACTGAGACCTCAATCTCCAAGCCGGTCAATTCATGGACTTGAAGGGGCGGAAACCTGGGATCCCTCACCGCGGCGCTGCGTCCATTGTCGGTCACGGCTTGGGCCGGGGGCTTGAATCCCTCAATGTAGCCGATGCAACCCCGCAGACGTTTCTGGATCGTCAGCGTAACAAATGCCCCTCGTTTTTCCACCAAAGGGCCCTCAAGAGGCAAATTGGCGTCCT
>JAUUYW010000344.1 GCA_030590265.1 Candidatus Krumholzibacteriia bacterium | reverse complement strand
TCAACAACCCGCCGAGGATTTTCCAGGGCCATATCCACCCATTTTTTCTCAGTGCTTGCATCCACAATTCCAGTGAGGGTGCGCCCAACCGTATAACCAATTTTCCCCTCACTAAGAGCACCTTTCAATATCGGCAACTCTTTCAAATCCCGGGTTAGTTTCATAAAGTCCCCAATTTTGGTATCCGAAAACTCCAAAGCTTCCTTGGCATACCGATTCATGGAACAATATCCAAGTTCCTTGAACAGCTTCCGCTCATATATATCCCCAAACCAATCAAGAGAACATCGATGAGCCGAAGCTTCAATTTTAAGGGCGATTTCCAGAGCCTCATGGGCTTCATCAGCAGACTTACCAGCGCAGAATTCAGGCAGAGTATTCATATCAAAAAACCTTCAAAATTAGAGTGATCAAAAGTTCACCCATAATATAGCGAACAAAACACGAAACAGCAAGGTAAATAATTGTATTTAAACAAGAAAACCAGAGAATAATTCCAGAAATCCACAAAAATCACCCCTCCTCACTCCAAGCCCTACCCAAGTTCCAAAATTATTCGCCAAAAACCCAACAATATCATTGGACATCTCCCAATATTTCCTTATTTTAGTCTAAACAAACTTTTTTAGCCTTTTCGGAAAAGCCCCCCAACAGGAAAGGAGGCAACATGAAAGCCGGACAAACTATCGTCAGCGCCAGCCTGGAGGACTACCTCGAAGCCATCCATCACATCGCCGCCTCCAACGGTGCTGCCCGGGCCAAAGACATTGCCGGGGCCTTGAAGGTGAAAAATGCCTCGGTCACCCAGGCTTTGCGCTCTTTGGCTGAGAAAAAACTGGTGAACTACGCGCCCTATGAAGTGATCACTCTGACAGACCAGGGCCAACTGATCGCCAACGACGTCATCGAGCGCCACGAAGTTCTGGAACAATTTCTCAGCCAGGTGCTCGGTTTGCCCCATGACGAAGCAGATGAGAATGCCTGCCTCATGGAGCACTCCATCAGCCGGCCCATCCTTGAGCGTCTTATTCAATTTGTGGAATACTTTCAGACTTGCCCCATGAGCGACATCCACTGGGATGAAGACGAAGGCTTTTTCTGCGGAGCTGAGGGTGATAACTCCAGCAAAAACTCCGCTAAAAACTCCGCTAAAAATTCCAGCAATAATCCAAACAACACCATCATAGAAACCTGCGGCCGAGATATTTGCAGCCACAAGGCAAACCAATTCTCCGCTCCTGGCGAGAGTGACGAAAAGGAATGACAATGCCGCTGACAAACATCAAAGAAGGCGTCAAAGCCAAGCTTCAATCCATCAAAGGTGGACGGCAATTGCGCACTCGTCTGGCGGCTCTCGGCTTGTTGCCCGGCACCGAAATTGAAGTGATTCAAAATTCGGGCAAAGGACCTTTTGTGGTTTCGGTTCGGGGCAGCCGCATCGTCATCGGGCGAGGAATGGCTTCCCAGGTGGAAGTGGACAGCACCTTAACTGGTTAGGGATTGCATCAGTCCAAAACTGATCGATTCCAACCCGGGACAATATATTGAATCCCCAGGGACCTTCCCAAATTACCGTAGCGGTTGCCGGCAATCCCAACGCTGGCAAGACGACTATTTTCAACAATCTGACAGGTGCCCGCCAGCACGTGGGAAATTATCCCGGCGTCACGGTTGAATGGACAGAAGGCGACCTCAAGCGCGGCGACCTGGACCTGAAGATCGTCGACCTGCCCGGCACCTACAGCCTGACTCCTTTCTCCGAAGAAGAATTAGTAGCCCGCGATTATCTGCTGCACCACGCCCCTGATGTGGTGGTCAATGTTGTGGATGCTTCCAACCTCGAACGCAATCTCTTTTTGACCACCGAGCTGCTGGAGCTGGGTGTGCCTGTGGTGCTGATTCTCAACATGTACGATGTGGTCCAGGACCACGATCTTTCCATAGACATGAATCGCCTGGCAGATGAGTTGGGAGTGCTGGTTGTGCCGGCGGTAGGGCACCGCAACGAGGGCACGGCAGATATCGTGGAGGCCATCTCCCAGCTGGTGGCTCACAGTTCTGATTATCCCGGACCAGCCAGAATTTGCAAAATTACAAGCCCTTCACCCGGCGCGACACAAGCGGCCAGTCAGGCATCGGATCCCGGAGTTGTTGTTTATTCCGACTTGGTGGAAAGCGCCCTCAGCAGCATCAGTGAGCATCTTCCCGACAGCCAGTACCGACGTTGGCTCGCCACCAAGTTGCTCGACAGCGACGATGAGGCCCTCAAGGAAATTGCCGATCCCAATGCGCGCACGGCTGTGCAGGCGACGGCGGCCTCCTTTGCCGATGAATGTGACGACGAAACCGATACAGTGATCGCCCAGGGCCGCTATGATTTTATCAGCGGTGTCTGCGCAAAGGTTTGTCTGGCAAAAGGCCACAGGAAAAGTACGCGCAGTGATCGCATTGATCGCATCGTCATGCACCCGGTTATTGGTGTACCAATCTTTTTATCACTCATGTATGTGGTTTTCACCGCCACTTTTACCCTTGGCAATCCGGGTATGGCTCTCATCGAAAGTGGTTTTTCCTGGCTTTCCTCCCTGATCAATGGATTCTGGCCCGCGGGCAGCGCCAGTCCCCTGCGCTCGTTGTTGGTTGACGGCATCATTGGCGGAGTGGGTGGAGTGCTGGTTTTTCTGCCCAACATTGTTTTGCTCTTTCTGGCCATCGCCATCCTTGAGGGTACCGGGTACATGGTCCGGGCCGCTTTTGTCATGGATCGGCTCATGAGCAAGGTCGGGCTGCACGGCAAGAGCTTCATTCCCCTGCTCATTGGTTTTGGCTGCACGGTTCCGGCGATCATGGCCACAAGAACTCTGGAAACCCGCCGCGACCGTTTGATCACCATGATGATTTTGCCCCTGATGAGTTGCGGGGCAAGGTTGCCGATTTTTGCCCTGATGATTCCTGCTTTTTTCCCTTCACGCTGGCAGGGGCCCGTTCTGTGGGGTCTTTATGTGACGGGTATTGTTTTGGCTTTGCTGCTGGCGCGGTTGCTGCGGGCCACGGTTTTCCGGGGAGAGAATTCGCCATTCCTGATGGAGTTGCCGCCCTATCGCATGCCGACACCACGCAGTCTTCTGGTCCAGATGTGGACCAGGGCCTGGCTGTATGTGCAAAAGGCGGGGACAGTTATTCTGGGTGCGGCGATTCTGCTCTGGTTTCTGACTTTCTATCCGAAACCGCCAGCCGACTACATCCCGCCCATGGGTTTTGATCAGGTGAGTGCTGGGTACAGCGAAGAAACAACCTTCGGCCAGCTCACCGATCCGAATTTGATTCAGGCAGCGGAGTTGTCCTACAGCATTGCCGGCCGGGTCGGTCGTATGCTGGAACCGATTATTTCTCCTTTGGGTTTCGACTGGCGGATTGGCACCGCGTTGATCGGCGCCGTGGCAGCCAAAGAAGTTTTCGTGGCCCAAATGGGTGTGGTTTTTGCGGTGGGTGAGGCGGATGAAGAATCGGACCACTTGCGCTCGCAACTCCAGGCGCGGTACACCCCTCTGGTGGGGCTGTGCATCATGCTCTTTGTTCTGATTGCCACCCCTTGCATTGCCACCTTTGCCATCACTCGGGCTGAAAGTGGCTCCGTGTGGTGGGCCCTGGCCCAAACCTGGGGATTGACCGTGTTGGCCTGGATCGTGACCTTTGTGGTGTATCGGGCGGGGCTGTTTTGGGACATTGGTACCTCCTTGGGAGGAAGCTGATGTCTTCGTTGACTGAAATAATTCTGGTTGGAGTGGTCGTGGCCGTGGCCGGAGCCTGGGCGGCGCGGGCAATCTGGAATGCGGTGCGCAAAGGAAACATTTGCACCAGTTGTTCCAGTTCGGCCGATTGTCCGGCGGCAAACAACCCGGAAATCCTGCAGGAACTTGGGAAAATCGACCATTGCGGCCCCGGTTCTTTCGAGTGTCCCGTCAAACCGGAAGATCCTCCTCAAGACAAAGCAAAAACTTAAGCCGCAAGCCTTTCTGCCGATATC
>JAUUYW010000413.1 GCA_030590265.1 Candidatus Krumholzibacteriia bacterium | reverse complement strand
GGCAGTACTTTCTGGTACGACATTGTGCTCGACAAACTGGAATTCCAAAACGAGCTGCTGGTGGATCGGGTTATTTTCAAGGCTGATGGTTTTCCCACCTATCAGTTCGCCGTCGTTGTGGATGACCACGACATGGGCATCACCCATGTTCTGCGCGGGGATGACCATGTTAGCAATACGCCTTTCCAGCTCATGATTTACAACGCCATGGAATGGAAGGCTCCCAAGTTTGGTCACATGCCCATGATTCTGGGCCCGGATAAGAAACGTTTGAGCAAGCGGCACGGCGCCACCAGCGTGGAGGAGTTTCAAACCCAGGGTATTTTGCCGGCAGCCATGACGAACTACCTGGCTCTGCTGGGTTGGTCTCCCGGTGGTAATGCCGATGAAGTGATGACACGCGACGCCATCATCAAGAAATTCAGTCTCAAAAAAATCAACAGCAGCCCGGCGGCTTTCGACTACGACAAATTGGCTCACATCAACAGTGAGCACATCAAGCGGTTGTCTGCCGAAGAACGGTTGGAGTTGGCCAAACCCATCATCGCCAAGGACAACTGGTCTCTGGATGCTGAATGGTTGATTGATGGGGTCGAAGACACCGAGGGTTATTTGAACCGAGTGCTCGGCACTTTGGGTAATCGCTTCAGCAATCTGGTGACCCTGGCCAACCAGATCGGTTTCTTCTTCACCGAAGAACACTTCGTGGATGCCGAAGCCTGGAATGAACACGTGACACCCGAAAAAGCCCGCGCAACTTTGGTGACTTTGGCCAAGGCCATCGAAACGGGATTGGATCTGGATGTGCCCCAACCCGCTTCCGCCTTTGAAGAAATCATTCGCAGCACCGCTGAAGAAATGGGTGTCAAAGCCGGTGAACTCATTCATCCTTCAAGGGTGGCCTTGACAGGACAATCGCGCAGTGCTGGTATCTTTGAAGTGATGGAGTTGGTGGGCGCTCGTCGCACCGTAGCGAGGTTGCAGAACGCGGCCAACAGTTAAACAAACAGACTCAAGGGGGACACAGCGAAAACGCTGCTAGGCATTGTTGCTCGGTATTTTCTGGTTTGGGTGGTGGCTGTGCTGGCATTGCTGCTGGCCACCTCAATCCTGCCTGGTTTTCGTCTGGACACCGGGCATCCCCGCTGGTGGGTGGCCGTTTTGCGGCTGCCCCTTAGTTTTGCCCTGGCCCTGATTGTCCTGCGTCCCATCATGGTCTTTCTGACCCTGCCTTTGAACTCCCTGACCCTGGGTCTGCCGAGCCTGCTTTTCAACGGATTGATTTTGTACCTTGCTGCCCACACCGAGCCGGCCTTCGTCATCACCAATTACGGTGAGGCATTTGTGGGGACCTTGATTATCACGGGTATTTCAGCAGGTATCACCGGGTGGTTGGGGCTGGATGAGGCCTATCCATTTTTCCAATCGGTGATCTACCGTCTGGGGCGCAATTTTGGCCCGCGATCCGAACGCAAACCCCTGCGGGGATTGCTGATCCTTCAATTGGATGGATTGTCCCACACCAGCCTGCGTCGGGCCCTGGATCGAGGTCGCATGCCAACCATTTCGGCCATGCTGGCCAAGGGAAGCCATCGTTTGCATCGGTGGCACTGCGGCATTCCTTCCAATACGCCGGCTGTGCAGGCGGGCATGCTGTACGGTGATCGTCGCAATATTCCCGGGTATCGTTGGTTTGATCGTAAGGAACAAAAACTGCGCGTGGTGACCCGACCGGAAGATTTGCGCATTCTTGAAAACCGGGCGGCAGCCCATGGGCGTCCTTTGCTTGAAGGTGGCTCGTGCATCAACAGTTTTATGTCCGGGGGTGCGGCCAAACGTTTGATGACAGTCAGTGCGGTGGGAGAGGACAGCTCCAGCAAGCGGGAGGGCGAACGAGCTGATTTTAATCTCTTTTTTCTCAGCCCCAACGCCTATACCAAAGCCGTGATGGACAGTCTCTGGGATTATCTTGCCGGGTTGGTGCTGGCCTTGATCGGTTTGTTGGACCGGGACCGGCCACGGCTGAAATTCAGCATCAAGCGGCTGGCCCAGCAGGCGGTGGCCACGGCTTTTTTGCGCAATCTGAGTTTTTTCTGGCTGAAGCAGGACATGGTTCGCGGGGCACCGGTGATTTATTCCAATTTTGTTGGTTACGATGATGTGGCCCACCATTCGGGACCCGATGCCTACGCTGCCCAAATCACCCTGACTGCCTTTGACCGCCGATTGCGTCAGCTTCGCCGAAGGGCGCGCAAAAGATCACCCATCCGCTACGAGATTGTCCTGTTGTCGGATCACGGTCAAACGCCAAGCATGCCTTTCCGAATTCTTTATGGTCAGACCATCGAAGAGGCCTTGTCCGAGCTCATGACCCAATCCTCAGGCCGACCCGCAGATGTGCGCCTGGCCTTTGATCCTGAACTCAGTCACACCGCATCGCTATTGGCTGAACTGGATGATGTGGATGAGATTCACCTGGGCTGGGCGGCCGATCGAGGTCGACGGGCCCTGAGACGAATGACTCCCAAATACGAAGATTTTGACAGTGGGGACGATGCTAACCGGGCAGTGGTCTGTGTCAGCGGTAGTCTGGCTCACATATATTTTGCTGGGCATAGTGCGCCACTGACCTTGGAGGGTATTCGAAAGCTGCACCCCGGACTGGTGGAGGCTTTGGCCAATCATCCGGGCTTGGGGTTGGTGGCTGCACGGCGTCAGGAAGGCGATCCAGTAGCATTGTGTGACGATGGGGTGCGCAATCTCATCACAGGCGAGTTGGTCGGCTCGACGGATCCTTTGGCACCCTTTGACGAGCGGGATCGCTGGGCGGGAGAATTGGCGCATTTGATGAGTTATTCCGACACCGGGGATTTGGTGATCAATGGCGCCTGGTTGGAGGATCGTGGTCGGATTGTAGTTTTGGAGGAGCAAACCAGCAGTCATGGCGGGCTGGGTGGCCGTCAAACAGAGCCTTTCGTCCTGTTGCCGGCGCAATGGCCGGTTGGCGGGATGGATTTGGAATCACCTGAGGCGCTGCATCGGCTTTTGTATCGGCAAAAGGCACAAATGATGCCTTCCGAGGCCATAGACGCGGGATTGGGTCATTTGGAAGAGTAGGAAAAAAGTGATGGCGGAGCTTGCGCACCGGGAGGATGGGATATATACTTTGTCCCCTTGATTGCCTGGTCGTCCAATGGTAGGACAACTGACTCTGGCTCAGTCGATGAGGGTTCGAATCCTTCCCGGGCAACCAAGTTACTTTATTGTCCAGAAAATTGTCCAGAAATAACCACATC
>JAUUYW010000312.1 GCA_030590265.1 Candidatus Krumholzibacteriia bacterium | reverse complement strand
AATTTTCAGGTGGGAATGGTTGTGGGCCCCGGGTTGGGTGACATGTTCGGAACTCCCGGATTGCTGTCCAATTGTGCCGAGGCTGCCCTGACCTGGTATGGTATTTATCTGGACATTATTCCAGACCAACCGGTGTTTGAAGGCACTGATATTGTTGAAATTGGAGTACTTGGCCGGGAAACCATGCTTTGCAAGGAAGATTTTGATGTCAACGTATGGGATAACTTTTGGCCTGATTTTGGCGATACCTCCTGTGTCGGTGTTGAATTTCTCCTGTCTCAGAACACAGTTGCTCCCGAGGATAAATTTGCCTATCCGCCTGGAAGCACGCGGGTTTGCGCCATGTTCAACATGGACAACTGCTTCGAGTGCCAACGTCAGCTAGGCCCCTTCTGCAATGACTCCTCACTTGAGGATGGGGTTTGGAACTGCAACAATCCAGATGCAACCAACAAACCGGGTTGCACAGGTATCAACGGTGCCGAGACCCAGGTTCATTGGCTGGTCGGCATGGCTCCGCCTCCTCCCGGTCTGCGGATTTGGTCAGGAGACAGCCGGGTCCATGTTCTCTGGGATGATAAGAGTGAAATCACACCGGATATCCGTCTGCAATCAGTTGATTTTGAATCATACCGGATATGGAGGGCTGACAACTGGGATCGTCCTCATGGTTCCTCGGTGATCAACGGTCCTGAGAGCACCCTCTGGCAGCTTATCAGCGAATATGACTTGGTGAACAACTATGTTGTTTATCGTGACATCGGTGGTGTGACCCATATGGACACCATTCCCTTGGGTGCCAACACTGGTCTTGAAATCATTTCCTATACACCCGTGGCACTCAGCGATCCTGCCAATGAGGGACTGGCCGAAGCCATGAATGATGTGGTGATCAACGATCCCTTGGGAAGCCTGACCGTGCGACCAAATCTTCGTGATTCCAATGGTGCGATAATTCCCGCATTTGCAGGGCTTGTGCCCTGGGAGAGTTATCCAGATGTTTTGGATACCTTCTTTGCCGTCGCTTTCCGTCCTGAAGATGAAGCCAATGGTGTAGTTGAAAAGCACAGCACCAATTATTACGAGTACATCGATCAGGAAATTCACAACGGGTTCCTGTATTTCTACTCGGTGACTGCCACAGATCATGCATTGCTACCGGCCAGCAATGAGCAGAATATCAATTTGCCCGTAGGCCCAGGCCTCGGTGGTGATCCCGGCTCATCATTCGCACATACTACTCCCGGTACTGAGTCACAAACGGCTGCAGATCGGGCTAAAAACGGGGCGAACATTTATGTTTTCCCCAACCCCGCTACTCGGGATGCCCTGGCTGAATACCAGGAAATGGCCGCTAGCGGAGATGACCCCACCGGTGTCAGGGTAACCTTCACCAACCTTCCTGAAGCCAATAATAATATTCAGATTTTCACTGTCAGCGGTGATTTGGTGCAGACCATTTACCACAACGGCCTTGGCGGGGTCGGGCATGTCAGCTGGAATTTGATGAGCAGAAATGGTCAGGAAATTGTCAGTGGGGTGTACTTGTACACAGTTCAGAGTGACGACGGCGCATTTGAAGATTTTATCGGCAAATTCGTGGTCGTGAGATAGTCATTGTTTAGGGGCAGGTTTTGTGTCAACTCCGTCTTCAGGACGGATCTGGAGGTTTCCATGAAGCGCATCGCGATTCTGCTGACCATATTGTTGGTTTTGCCAACGGCGGCCCATGCGGCCGGTTTTGCCAAGGTCGGCACTTTTGGCGGTCAATTCCTTAAGATTGGTGTGAGCGCCCGAGCCACTGGTATGGGATCTGCCTTCACTGGTG
This sequence comes from Candidatus Krumholzibacteriia bacterium, assembly GCA_030590265.1. Classification (GTDB taxonomy): domain Bacteria; phylum Krumholzibacteriota; class Krumholzibacteriia; order LZORAL124-64-63; family LZORAL124-64-63; genus LZORAL124-64-63. The sequence goes on along the minus strand of JAUUYW010000312.1, from coordinate 2,548 downwards.
TGGCCGACGATGCCACTGCGGTGTTCTGGAATGCCGGAGGCCTGGTCAACGTTCTGGGGAATGAAGTATCACTCAACCATGTGGTATGGGCCGCTGATACCAAGCTGAGCACCGCTGTGGTGGCGTTCAACCCTCGTACTATTCCAGGTACCTTTGCATTTTCAGTGCGGTCTTTCTGGATGGATCCCCAATTGGAGCGGACGGCTTATAATCCTGAAGGTACCGGTCGTACTTTCGATGCTGGTTCCACTTCCTTTGGTTTCAGTTATGCCCGGTTCTTTACCGACAAGTTCTCCGCTGGAGTGACTTTAAACTACTTGCATATGGGCTTGGCTGAGACTGCCGTCAACACTGGTTCTTTTGATTTCGGGATCATGTACCGCATTGGTATCAGGGATCTCAAGTTGGGTATGACCATCCAAAATCTGGGTGGGAAGTTCCAATTTGACGAGCGCGAATCCAAACTGCCCATGACTTTCAAGGTTGGCGCCAGTTTCAACGCGTTCAAAAATGAGAATCAGGCATTGCTTGTCGCTCTGGAATTTGCCCATCCTGCGGACAACCTGGAGCATGCCAATGCTGGGTTGGAATATGTTTTGAACAACATGTTCTTTGTCCGGACGGGTTACCATATCAATTACGATACGGACGGTTGGGCCTTCGGGTTTGGCGCTGCCATTCCCACCGGTGAAACCACCCGGATTCAAGCTGATTACAGTGGTGTCGACATGGGGCCCCTTGGGCTGGTGCATCGCCTCAGTCTGACCGTAATGTTCTAGATTCAACTTCTGCCGGATTCCTTCGGACACAAAACAATTGCCGCCCCGCTTGGCACGGGGCGGCAATTTTATTTAGGGCTGGCCAAAGCGGCTTGAATTCCATACAATAAGGAAGTCCGCCACTTCGCGGGCCCGGTCGAGGGGGATCGGTTCAGCCAATTGAAACAAGGGCTCAAGCATGCCTTTTGCCAGCGTGTATTCACAAAGATCCCGCAATACCGAGCTGTCTGTGTTGACAGGCTTATTCCTGTTACTCTTTTTGGTCTCTCCGGCTTTTGTTCTCGGAGCATTGGTCAAGACCATTGAAGGTAAAGGGAATTTTCCCAGCTACTTCGAGGTCCTCAACAGATGGCAAGAAGACGGAACCCTCGATGTCCTGATTCTTATCGAAGTTCCCAATGCCAATCTTACCTACAAAGAAGAAGAGCGTGGCCTGGTGGCCCGGCTCAGGGTGGAAGTCGAACTGACGCCACTGCAGGGTGAGCCCATCTTTGTCAAGCGACCCTTCCGCACAGCTTCACTGGTGGAGGCAGAAGCCTATTCCCGCACTTTGAATCAGGTCTTTGGTCTTATTTTGCACGACGTTCCTGTGCGGGAAGGTCGCCTGAATATTCATGTCCTGGATGTCAACAAATTCCGTACTGGCATTTGGAATCAATACAAACGCCGCTTGCGCCGCAGTGAAGCTGCCACCGATTGGTATGCGGAAAAATCCCCGCGAGCTGCCCGGGGAATTGCTCTCGGTGATCCCTTGTATCTCTTCCTTGCTCCACTGAACAAATGGGATCCTTCTCTGCAATCCCACAACCAAACAAAAGGTGGGATGCTGCACGATTATATGCATCCATCTCGCCGGTATGGCATTGAGCAGGACAAACTGCAGGTTTTCATTCCAGTTTGGCCTCCTGAAGGTGGGCTCATGGCTCAGGACTCAGAAACCGGCCTGGTGGTTCAAGTCACCAGTCTGGATATGGATTTTGCTCTGAATGATACGATCAGTTTTGACAAGTTGGGGTCCTTGGCTCTGGAAGCGGGCCGACCAGCCGGACTCTTCTATGAATTGGATGTCAATCTTTTACCCCAAGGCGCTTACCGGTTGACGCTGGCCCCACTCAGTGGACAGGGACGCGGCGTCTCCAGTGGATTTGAAGTTGTCTGGAGGCTCGACAGCCTGGGCCGCCACCGTCAAATGCAAATGGCTGAAGGCCGCCTGGTTTTCCAGAATTCCAAGCTCACGGAATTTTTGAATTCCAGCTCGGTGGAGCGGGAAGTCATGCTCGATGAATTTTGGGAGAAGCTGAACCCCGATCCCGAGAATCCCGTCAATGAGGTTTATTTGGAATTTCAAATGCGCATGGCCTATGTGCAACGCTATCTGGGAGGCTTTACCGAACTGGGGCCCGTGGATGACCGTGGCTTGGTGATGGTTTTGCTGGGGGCCCCCGACGAAATCCAGCATCATGCCATGCCCATGAATTTCCGTGATCAGGATGATGCCCAAATTAAGGTGTTTCAGCGGCATGCCCCTGATCGAGAGGGCACCACCAGCAAGGGTGGCAGTGTGGACTCACCTCAATCAATTGATCCATATGCCTCGGTTGGAGCCATTCCCATGCCTTATTCTGAAAGAGCATTGGGTCAGATCCAGGGTCGAGCCAATTCTGCTTCCCACAATTTTGGCTTTGAGCTGTGGAAATACGACCGGAATGGAAGGTCCTTGTTTGAAAATCGATTCTCCCGAAGTTCCATGGGAGCCAGGTTTCTATTTT
>JAUUYW010000375.1 GCA_030590265.1 Candidatus Krumholzibacteriia bacterium | reverse complement strand
GTGGAGGGTTCGGCGGCGGTTACGGCGGCGGCGGTTTCAATGTCGATATGAATGATGCCCTCGAATCTTTCCTGCGCAATTTCGGCATGGGTGGCGGCGGAGGTGGTTTTGGCGACATGTTCGGTGGTGGCGGCCGCGCTGGTGGTCAGCGCCGGGGGCGTGATCTGCAGATCAACCTGAAAATTTCTTTGCTGGACGCTGCCCGTGGTGTGACCAAAAAGATCAAAGTAAACAAACAAGTGGCCTGCGACAGTTGCCATGGCACCGGGGCTGCGTCAGGCAGCCAACCCGTGACCTGCGGCCAGTGCAATGGGATGGGCCGCGTGCGGCAGGTTCGCCAATCGCTGCTGGGCCAGATGATGACCGAGGTCGCCTGTCCCAAATGTCATGGCAAAGGCCAAACGATCAGCAATCCCTGCGGCAATTGCCGGGGTAGCGGCACGGTGCGCGGCGAAGAAATGCTGGAAGTGAAGGTGCCCGCCGGCGTGAGCAGCGGAAATTATATGGAATTGCAGGGCAAGGGAGACCAGGGGGAGCAAGGATCTTCCGCCGGCCATCTGCGGGTGGTTTTTGACGTGGAGGAAAATGAAACCTTTGAACGTCATGGGGATGATCTCCTGATTGATGTTCCACTTTCGCCGGTGGATCTGATTCTCGGCACAAAAGTGGAGGTTCCAACCCTGGGTGGTAAAGTGGCTCTGAAAATTCCCGCCGGCACCCAATCGCACAAGGTGTTTCGCATGCGCGGCAAGGGTATTCCCCACGTGAACCGTCCGGGTACCGGAGACCAGCTGGTGCGGGTATTGGCCTGGACACCCACCAAGTTGGATAAGGAAACCAAAGCCCGGTTGGAGGCGGTGCGTGATCAACTGGCCGGGCGCATTCCCGCACCGGGCCGTCATCTTTACGACTGAGTTTTCCGGGAGTTAAGATGCGTCACTTCTTTCTGGATCTTCAAGCCTCTGAATTGCCTGCGGTGGGGCAAATGGTCACTTTGGACCGGGAGGAAAGCCACCATCTGGGCACTGTTCTGCGGGGTGGCCTCCAGCAGGAAGTAGTCCTTACCGATGGTCGCGGTCACCGATTTGATGCTCTGGTTGTCAGTCAGGATCGGCGCAGCGCCAGCCTGGAGATATTGTCTGTTGTTCGGGACGAAAATGAATTCATCACCCCACAGTTGGTGCTGGCTTTGGCCGTCATCAAGACCAAACGTTTTGAGTGGGCCCTGGAGAAGGCCGTTGAATTGGGTGTGCACCGCATTTACCCATTGATGACCGAGCACGTGGTCAAGGATCTGGGCAAAATCAAAGAAAAACGCTGGCAGCCTATCATGCGTTCGGCCATCAAACAGTGTGGCCGAAGTTTTTTACCTGAAATTTTTTCGCCCCAAACCGTTGTGGAGTTTTTATCTGATCCACCTGCTGGTTTGAAAGTATTTGGCGCAATTCCTGAAGAGATTGGTTTGGACACCAGGCCGATTCCCTTGCTGGAACTGGCTGCTCAGCAACCGAAAACCATACCCGAAAATCTCACCGCACTGATTGGTCCGGAAGGCGGATGGACCGAAACCGAAGTGAAACATTTTCTGGATTTGGGAGTGCAACCAATCACTCTCGGACCCCATATTTTACGGGCCGAGACGGCTGCAACGGCTTGCTTGTCGGGGTTGCAGAGTATACGGCAGGCTTGGTTGGATTAACCACCCCCGGGGGGCATTTTCCTGGTCGCCATGCATGAAAGTGCATTTGGGCGTGGCATGCGCTGCAGAGGCACTTCAGATTTTCGAGGTTGTTGGAGCCACCATGGTTTCGTGACTGGATGTGGTGGACCTCGAGGAATCTTGTGTTTCGGCAACCGGGTGTTTGACACCGGTGATGGGCTCTGCTGAAAACTTCTCGTTTCACCGATGGCGGGATGGTTGCACGGTTTGGTTTGCCGCTCTCCAGGATTTGGGCGTCGCAGCTCAAGTGTTCCAATTCCCTCTTTGCCAGGGGGACATCGCCCCGGTTGGTTGTGATGGTGGCTTTGTCGCAGTCAGGGCATTGGTGAACATGAATTTGCACAGGAGAAGCGGATGGCTTTTTTCCTTTGGAAGTATTTCCTGTACTGTCCGCAAGCTTCACCACCGCCTCCAGTAATATTTCCACCTTTTTAGACCCAATCTGAACGCTTCCCTGTTTATGCAATTTTTCCCAAAGATTTTCATAGCGGGCCAACTGTGCCGTCGTCATCTCCAACGTGACCTTGTGGGTCATGGCAGCAGCGGGGGTGGGCAGGGGCGGGGAGATGAGCAATTGTCCTTGAGCCGGATTACTGCGGCGACGCATTTCCGCGTCCTCGCGAGCCCGCTTCACTTTCTGAGCTAATTCATCTCGAGTGCTTTTGTGGGCTTCTCCCACCCATTCATCTTCATTATCGGGCTGGGCAACTTTAATGATTTCCCGGGCTTTTGTGTAGCCGATCTTGCCTTCTTCCATCTCTTTTTGCAAAGCGGGAAGCTCTTTCAGCTTTTCCGCCAGCCGTTTGAAATCACCAGTGCGGGATTGGGATAAACCCAGCTCTTTTTCCCCATACAAATAAATGGAAGAATACCCCAATTCCTTGTACAATTGCCGGTCATAAATATCCCTGAACCACAGAACCGCACAGTGATCGGCCTGGGCTCGGCATTTTAAAGCAAGGATTAAAGCTTTGTTGGCGGCTTGGGGGGAGTAATCTGCCTGGAACTCAGTGATGGTAATTTCAGCCATGGTCTCTGTCTTTCTCCGGGAGGAGTTTCCTCTATTATAACCGAAAAGCGAACAAAACGCAAGTAAAAAACGAAAAAAAGACGAACAAAATAGAGAAAATACCACCCGGGGGCATTGAGGGCACACCAAAGCCAAACCAACAAGCCAAACCCACACACTTGACAGAACAATCCACCTCGTCTTTTATGGACCTCTCAAATCAAATTTTCCAAGTCAATCTCCCGAAAGGTGAATCCCGTGGCCAAGAGCGAACTTGCCGGACGTCTGAAAACCGAAATCATCACCGCCATGAAGGCCAAGGACAAGGCCCGGCTCGGCGTATTGCGCATGATGCAAGCCGCCGTCAAACAAATCGAGGTGGATGAACGCCGCGAATTGGAAGATGCCGACATCATCAAGATTCTCACTTCCTACGGCAGGAAAGTGAAAGATCAGATCAAAAGCTACGGCGAAGGCGGACGCGAAGAACTGCTTCAGGCGGCAGAGATCGAGATGAAAATCGTATCCGAATTTTTACCCGAGGAAATGAGCGACGAAGAGTTGGAAAAAATCGTGCGTGCCTGCGTCGAAGAAGCGGGTGCCGCCGGTCCCCAGGACATGGGAAAAGTCATGAAACTGGTCATGTCCAAAACCGCCGGTCGGGCCGATGGTGGTAAAGTCAGTGGCCTGGTCAAAAAAGTATTGATGGGGTAATCATGGATCTGGCGGTCATCATCTCGCTGCCCGTTATTGCGGTGTTCTGCATCATGGGATTCCGTGACGGCGTGGTCAAAAGAGTCATCGAAATTCTGGGTGTGCTGGCCACGCTCATTCTAACGGCTCGTTTTGCCGCAGCGGTGAATCCCTGGATGATGCAGCAGATCGGTGTTCCGGAAGGTCCAGCCCTGCTGATCACCTGGGCCGCCTTGTTCTTTGCGGGACT
>JAUUYW010000448.1 GCA_030590265.1 Candidatus Krumholzibacteriia bacterium | reverse complement strand
CGGTGGTGAGGGCATAGACAATGAAGCTGTGGTGACTGTAGACCACATTCTCCCCCGGGCTGACCAGCGCGCGGATGAGCATGTCGATGACTTCGTTGCTGCCGTTGCCGAAGATGATGCTTTCGGGGCTCACGTCCAGGTGCTGAGAAAGACTCCGGGTAAGATTAAAACAGGCTGCATCCGGATAACGATTGATCTCCAAAGCCGCCTTGCTGATGGCTTCAATCACTGCCGGCAAGGGACCTTCTGGATTTTCGTTGCTGGCAAGTTTGATCACTCGGTCCAAGCCCAATTCCCGCCGCACCTCTTCAACGGGTTTGCCAGGAGAATAAGGACGGGTGGCTTGAATGCCAGGGCGGAAAAGGGCGCTGAAGTCAGTCTTGGTGGTAGCCATCGTTTTCCCCTAACGACCTGTCGGCTTGCGCCGACGTTGGCGGGAACGGTTTCCGGATTTCCCGGCAGGCCGTTTCCCGGATTTATTGGAATCATCTCTTTTGGCTGACTGGGCCAATTCCTTGCGCAGCAACTGCTCCTCTTCGTGGCTCAGTCGACGGAAATCGCCTGGTCGCAGCAAACCCAATTGGATGGGGCCCACAGAAACCCGATGCAGGCGGACAACCTTCACGCCCACCTTCTTGAACATGCGCCTGATTTGACGCCGCCTGCCTTCGTGCAGCTGCATAACCCAGTTCCGGGTGGTTTTGTTTTCAGCCAGCTCCAGTTTGCAGGGCCTGCATTGGCGACCGTCGATGAAAATTTGCCCATCCGTCAATTGCGGAATTTTGGTCAAAGGCAAATCGGCACCGAGTTCCACCTCGTAGGTTTTCCAAACGCCGGAGTCGGGCTGGCACAGAACCTGGTTCAGGTCACCGTCATCAGTCCAAAGGAGCAACCCGGTGGTCTCCGAGTCAAGTCTGCCAACAGGAACAAAACGGTCGGCAATCTCGGACTGCAAACGGTAAGGCAACAAAGAAGATTGTCCGCCTTGGGATTTGAGGGTTGAAACAACTCCGATTGGTTTGTGGAAGGCATAAATACGGTGGCCTCGGGGCATATTGGTGGGAACGCCGTTGACGGTGACCAGGTCGTTGTCCAGGTCCACCTGCCGACCCATGTCCTTGACAGTTTGACCATCAATGGCCACCTGGCCCTGGCGGATCAACTCTTCCACGGAGCGACGGCTGCCATGGCCGCAGCGAGCCAGAAAGCGGTTCAGACGCATGGTGGTTTCAGGATTGTTCATGATCCCGCGGGTTCCCTTCCTCAGGGGCTTCATCTGGAGTTTCTTCAACCGGGAAATCCAGGTCCTGGGTCTCGGGTGTGGCAAAATATTCTTCCAGCTCTTCATCGGAAACATCCCGGCCGATTTTGCTGGCAAATTCTTTCAGCTTGTCACGATCTTCCATCACGTTTTCAAGTTCAGGCAAATCAGGAAGCTGGCCCAGACCCTTCAAGCCCAGGTGATTCAAAAATTCACGCGTAGTTCCGTACAGAAGAGGATTGCCAACAGCCTGGCTGCGGCCGACTACTGTGGCCAGGTTTCGTTCGGTCAAGGTGCTGATGGCACCACTGCTGTTCACGCCACGAATTTCATCGACTTCCAGACGCGTCAGCGGTTGGCGATAGGCAATGATGGCCAGAACTTCCAACCCGGCTTTGGACAGCCGAGAAAAACGACGACCTTTGAGCATGCGTTCTACGATAGGAGAATATTCAGGTCGGGTGGCGATTTGCCAACCACCGCCAAATTCCACCACGGTGAATGCATTTTCACCTTCTTCGTAAAGGGTGTCGAGTTCTTTGATGGCTTCGCGAATTTCCGTGGCCTCCACTCCCGGCATGAGCTTCTTAAGGCGTGCCATGGTCAAGGGGGCATCGGTGGCAAAGAGCAGGGCTTCAATTTCCCGTTTCAAATTTCCGTCTCCTGTTCACTCGGATCATCATCCGAATCTTCTTCGTTGATTTGGCTGGGCAGTTGCAACCAGATGGGGCCGTTGGCTGAGGTTTGCAAAAATTCCAATCGTCCCCTCTTAACCAGCTCCAGAATGGCGATGAAGGTCACGATGACCTCCATCTTCATGGTTTCTTCTGAAAAGAGCTCCTCGAAGCGAACATTGGTACCTTCAACAACCAATTCTCGGATGAGGATCATTTTCTCATCCACTGTGAAAAGCTCGCGATCCACCTCGTGAACTGGTTTGGATTGAAGGCGGTCAAAAATTCCAGCCAGGGCCGACAGCAGGTCGAACATCTCAATGCGCAGTTTCGGCTCCAGATCCAGCTGATCGGTGTAGGGGAATTTGGTTTGCCTCAAGTGATACTGCTGCCGCTCGGTTTCTGCCTTCTGAAGAGATTCAGCCGCCTCTTTGAAACGACGGTACTCCAACAATCGCCTGACCAGTTCCGCCCGTGGATCATCTTCATCCTCGTCCTCATCGTCCCGGTGTGAGGGCATCAGCATTTTCATTTTGATGACCATCAAGGTCGCAGCCATGGCAATAAATTCACCTGCGCTGTCAAGACTGACAGCCTGAATTACCTTGATATGCTTGATGAACTGCTCGGTGATGTGGGCAATGGGAATGTCATAAATATCCACATGATCCTTGTGGATCAAATGCAGCAAAAGGTCCATGGGACCCTGGAAACCGGTCAGTTCAACCTGGTAAGCTTCACTGGTGCGGAAATAATCCATCTCCGGCGGCAAGGCATCCAGATTCCAGGAAGTGGGCCCTTCATCAACAGTTGCTTTGGCTACTTCTTCGGAAGCCAATTCTTCAATGGTTTCGGGCCCCTGCTCTTCAGGGGTTTCATTGTTTGTTTCGGTCAAAATCAACCCCTATCCGATGCCCATGGTGTGGTGAACTTTTTCCATGGTGCGGGCGGCTTCGGTTCGGGCCCTTTCACAACCGGCGGCGATGATTTCATCCAATCGCTTGGGGTT
>JAUUYW010000487.1 GCA_030590265.1 Candidatus Krumholzibacteriia bacterium | reverse complement strand
CCAAATGTTTTGAAGAATGACCGGCACATCAAATCTGCCGATGCCTTGCTGGCTGCATAAGGTGAGTTGGGGGCCAGAGGTGTCGTCTCGATGAACATGCCTTCGTCACCCAGGGAACCGTACACCTCGTCGGTGCTGACCATGACAAAGCGTTCAACTTCCGCACGTCGGGCTTCTTCCAGCAGGATTTCCGTACCCAAAATATTGGTTCGCACAAACACTTCGGGGCCTTCGAGGCTGCGGTCAACATGGCTCTCAGCAGCAAAATGAACCACGAAATCTATGTTCTCTTCCTGAAGGGTTTTGCGGACTAAATCCCGGTCTCCAATATCACCCCGGACAATCGGTAGCGGGGATTGTCTTCCAAACCGGCCAGGTTCTCCAGATTTCCGGCATAGGTCAGCAGGTCCAGGTTGACCACCCGGTCATCAGATTCGCTCAGCAGCAGACGGACATGGTTGGAACCGATGAAACCGGCTCCTCCGGTGACCAGGATATTCATGAGCGACCTTTCGCTTGGGCTTCGGACATGGCTTCCAGAAACGTGATTGTTTTGTTGACCGAAACCACCGGCAGACCGGTGTCCGGATCAGTGACCTTCAGGGATGACCCAATGATACACCCATCGGCCAGGGGAAAGAACTCTTTTGCTGTGTCCGCCGTCAAACCGCTGCCCACCAGAAGGGGGCAGTCCGGCAAGGCTTCTCGCACCGTCAAAATATCTTTGGCCTCGGCTCCACTGCCCGTGGCCGCACCGGTGACGATGATTGCATCGGCCAGACCGCGCAGGCGCAAATCCTGAGCTTCTTCGGCCAGGGGCCTTTCCGCCAATGGCCTCGCGTGCTTCACCCGCACATCGGCCAGGATGCCAATTCCAGGAGCTTCCAGCTGCCGTCGCAGACGCAGGGTTTGCCAAGCCTGTCCTTCAATGCTGCCCTGATCAGTGACCATGGCTCCCACGTGAACATTGACGCGTATGAATCGTGCACCTGTGGCCACCGCCACAGCCAAGGCCGAAGCGGCATCGTTGCGCAGAACATTGACCCCAAAGACCAAATCAGGGAACTCATTGCCCAGAGTGGAAATAACTGCGGTCATGGCAGCCACCGTCTCGGCCGGAACCCGACCGGGGTAAAACGGAACGTCGTTGTAGTTTTCCACCATGACGGCACTGATTCCCGCTTCAGAAAGAGCAGACGCGTCAGTCAGGGCGGCGGCGGTCACCGCCGAGAGATTACCCTGCCAGGCAGGGCTGCCGGGCAAAGCCTGCAGATGGACCATGCCAATGGCTCCGGGGTTGATCAACTCTCGAAAAAAATCCTGGTTCCACATTGTCGGGGCAATCCTTCCGGTCAAATCCCCATTTGACAGGGCTGTGGCCCAGGCTTTCTGGCAAATTTCAGAAGGTCCGGGCAAAAAAGATGAAATTTCCAGGTTGAGACCCGGGATGTGATAGAATAACTTACCCCGTCCGGGAGAAAACACCAGAAACGGAGTGGCATGCAGATTATAAACGGAAAATCAGGTTGGATCGAGATCATTTGCGGTCCCATGTTCAGCGGCAAAAGCGAAGAGCTGATCAAACGCTTGCGTCGGGCCCAAATTGCCAAACGCAGGGTTCAGATTTTCAAACATGGCAGCGACTCGCGCTACGACGCCACCAGCATCGTTTCTCACAGCCAGATGAGCCTTCCCGGTGTGGCCATCTCGGACATCAATGATATTTTGAAACTGGTGGATGACCGCACCGAGCTGGTCGCCATCGACGAAGGTCAATTTTTTACGGATGATATTCTGGTGGTGACCAACAAACTGGCGAACCAGGGCAAACGTGTCATTGTTGCCGGCCTGGACATGGACTACATGGGCAACCCCTTCGGCCCCATGCCCAAACTGATGTGTTCTGCGGAGTATGTTTCCAAGCAATTGGCCATTTGCATGTCCTGCGGCGATCCGGCCAATTTCACCCAACGCCTGACTCAAGCTACCGAGCAGGTTGTGGTGGGTGCGGATGAAACCTATGAGGCCCGGTGCCGGCTGCACTTCGAACCACCTGAGGAATCCCTTTTGCAAAAACCCGAGAGTGCAGAGAAGGCCAATGGTTAATCCTGGGCTATTTTTCTAAAAGTGCAATTCGATTAATTGAAAAAATGGGGATCAATGCGCAACTGGGCTGCCTTGGTCTGAAGCTCTGCGAACTGGGCATGCGATACACCCAAATAGATGCAAGCCGGGCTCAAGGATACTGGAAGATTGGCATCCCCCTCATCATCTTCAATACCTTCCTGGTCACTTTTCAGGAGAATTTCTTCCGAATTTTCGTCATCCCCACCACTTCCTGAACAAGCGGCAATTTCTTCACCCAAAGCGATCATGGCAGCCAGGCGGGCCTGTTCAGCGTTGTCATCCTCGAAGGCATGGTGCCAACGAACAGCCTGTTCCAGCTCCTCACTCAAATTCCAATCCCGAATCAACAAGGCTCCCAGTGCCCCGTGGTCAAATCCCAACAACTGTTTTTCGAT
>JAUUYW010000160.1 GCA_030590265.1 Candidatus Krumholzibacteriia bacterium | reverse complement strand
TGAACGCAGCCGACCTGACCGCCCCCGACCTGACCGTCAGCACGGACATTGGTCTGGACGATGCATTCGCCCTGAACCTGCCCGGTACGCTGAACGCCACTGTTGGCGAAGGTGGAGCCACCATTTTTGCCCACATGCCTGACGGCACCGTGGTCAGCGGTCCTGCTCCCGACCTGACTGTGACAGCCGGCCAGCTCGGTATGGTCACGGGCCAGATCGCTCTCAGCGGTTACAATATTTACACTGAAGATTTCGAAGTCATCGAAGCCTACGGTACCCTGAGTGGTAACGTGACCAGTGGCGGCAGCCCCATGGCCAACGTCATCGTCAACGGTTTGGATGAGTTCGGTAGCACGGTGTTCACCGCCACCACCGACGCCAACGGCGACTACGCCCTGGCCGAAGAAGAACTGGTTGATACCTACACTATGGTTGTCGATCATTTCGGTTACCTGCACTTCGAGCAGGATTTCTTCCTGAACTACGGTGCCAATGTCTTCGACATCGTTCTGGATGCCGCCCCCAGTGGCATTCTGACCGGTACCGTTGTGGACGCTGATACTTTTGAAGGCCTGCAGGGAACTGTGTACGTTTACCGTACCGACAACGGTGAACTCTACACCGAGGCCAATTGCGACGAGACTGGTGCCTACACTACCTCGGCCCTGCCTTACTTCACCTACAACGTTCGCGTGAGGGCTTTCCATCACGAGCCTGCCGCCATCGAGTTGGACATCCTCCAACCCGAGACCATCAAGAACTTCGCCCTGGACGCCACCAACGGCGACCTGCTGCTGATCGACGACTCCGGCGGATCCGCTGCCAAGGACGTCAAGATGGGCGGCAAGCATGGCGACATCTTCCTGGCCGACGGCTATGTGCCTGTTGGTACCAAGAAAAGCGCCACGCAAATGGCTGAAGATCTGACCAACATGGGCTTCTTCGTGACCGTGGTGAACGCCGGTGACGTGGATCCTGCCGATTTTGACCTGGTCGACTTGGTGATCTTGTCCTGTGGTGACAATACCAGCACGTTGGGCAATGCTTCTTTGAAGAATGCTCTGACGGACTTCGCCATGGCCGGTGGGCATATCATGCTCGAAGGTGGCGAATTGGGTTACAATCAGGACAGCAGTGGCGATTTTGCCACTCATGTGATGCACACCAACGACTGGAACCACGACTCGGCCGGCAACGTCGAAGTGGCCGATGCCAGTTTGTACATTCTCAACAACCCCAACCCCGCATGCCAGCCCTTGACCTTGACCTACAGCGGTTATGGTGACAGCGATGCCATGGCACCTCTGGCGGATGCCGTGATGCCCATGAACTGGTCGCAATACCCGACCGATGCGGCCATGATCACCTACGATCCGAACCCTGCTCCCGAGGGTGGCCAGATCGTCTTCTTCACCTTCAACTACATGGCTGTCGACGGTGCGCGATACGCGTTGCTCGAAAACGCCACACACTGGCTGCTGAACCCTGAGTTTGGCAACAGCTCCGTGTCTGGTGTGGCTATGCTGATGGGTGAAGATGATCACAGTGGCATCACCATCACGGCAACGCCTAATGGTGGAACCACTACTACAGGCAGTGATGGTACTTACAGCCTCGACGGTCTGTATGCAGGTACTTACACCATCCGTGCTTCGAAAAACGGTTGGTCCACTGAAATTCAGGATGTGACCCTGGAAGAGGGCCAAAACCTGACCGACGTGAACTTCGTGCTGAACGTGACTTACGAAGCCGAAGTTTGCAGCCAGCCTGGTTTGTCCATCCCGGACAATGATCCTAACGGCATCAGTGATTCGGCCCTCATGGATATGGCCGGTATCATTACTGATGTGAGTGTCTATGTGGACATCACGCATACTTACCAGGGTGATTTGATCGTGACTTTGACAAGTCCTCTAGGAACCGACGTTGTCTTGCACGACATGACTGGTGGTGGAACCGACAATATCCAAGGTTGGTATCCTGCCGACCTGACCCCAGTCGATGATCTGGCAGTTCTGATTGGTGAAGAAATGAATGGCGAGTGGACATTGAGCGTGAGTGACAACCTTGGTTCCGACACTGGAACTCTGAACGAATGGTGTGTGCACTTCGTGTATGATGGCGGAACCGTGGGTGTGGGCGAAATGCCCATGATCGCAGTTGCCGTCAATGGTGGAACCGGTTTGAGCTGGGAGTATGATACTGCCACCTTCGACGGGTTCAATGTGTACCGCCGCGTGGCTGGTTCTTCTCGTGAACAACTGAACACAGAATTGGTGAGCAACCCTTCGGGTGTCATTGAGTTCGTGGACAACGGTGAGGGCCTCAGCGAAGGCCAGATCGTATTCTACAGCTACAATGGCGTCGTCAATGGGATTGAACTGGGCAGCAGCAACGAAGTCGAAGTCAGCTTCACTTCCGGCCTGCCCTCGGTCATTGCCCTGCACGACAACTACCCGAACCCCTTCAACCCAGTGACGAACATCAAGTTCGACCTGCCTCGCAGCAGCCACGTCAAGTTGGCTATTTACGATGTGGCCGGCCGCCTGGTCAAGACACTGGTTGATGAGGTCAAGCCCGCCGCCGCCCACAGTGAAATGTGGAACGGTACCGACCGCAGCGGTCGTCGGGTTGCCAGTGGTACGTACTACTACGTGCTGCAAACCGAAGGCTTCAGCGCCACACATAAAATGATGCTGGTGAAGTAAATTCGGAACGGCTAGTTAACTCTAGTATTGGCCCCGGGCGCTGTTGCCCGGGGCCTTTTTGGTAGGGGGAAATCTTAGGCTGATTTGGCGATGCAAACGATCACCTGGCTTTGGCTGGCCACATCAACCACCTCGAAATCACTGAACCCAGCCGTCCCCAACAGGGCAAGCACTTCACTGCGAGTGTAGGTCTTGCCACCTCGGGTGTTGACCAGCATGTTCACGCTGAATTGAGCGCCAAAGGCTGGTTCGATTTTTGAATCCTCCAGATAAAAATCCTTCAGCAGCAGCTGCCCGCCAGGCACCAGGGCATTCCGGCACTTTCGGAGCAGGGCCAGTGTCTGCTCGGAATCCATCATGTGGATGATGTTGGCGAGGTAGATCACATCGAAACCCGCGCCGATGTCATCAGTGTGAAAATCTCCGGCCATGGTGGTGAGCCGGTGGCTCAGTTTTGCTTTGGCAATCTGCTGCCCGGCTATTTCAATGGGCCCTTCCAGATCATAAACCACACCCTCAAGCCCGGGATTGGCCTCGGCAAAAATGATGGCTGCCGTGCCGGGTCCACCTCCGAGATCAAGGAGTCGTTTGGCGGAACCCAAATCGATTTTGGCGGCCACCTCCTGACTGCTGACCCGCGATACGTTTTCCATGCCGCAAATGAAATCACGCATCTGGTCTTTGGTCTGTTCCTGGTTCCTGATTGGTTCTCCCGATTGCATGACCTGGTCCAGGTGGGCCCAGCCCCGCATCATGAACAGGTTGTGGCTGAGGATACTTTTCAGAGTGGAGGGGCTGTCACCCAATAGAAATGGTCGTGCACCAGGCTCGGTGGAAAACCGGTCACCATCCATTTTCAAAATTCCTGCAGCGACTAAAGCATGAATTACCACGTCGGTGGCCCGAGGGTCGAGGCCACAATTGGCGGCAACTTCCTGGGAGGTCTTCCATTCTTCGCCAAGAGCTTCAAAGATTCCCGCCCGCAGGGAATTCAAAAGGATGGCTGCATTTTTGAAGCCGCTGGCCATTTCATTGATGTTTTGATTCCAGTCCATGGTCTTCATCCTTTTCTGGTCAGTAAACACGATTAGATTAGCCAAAATCAATCAAAGTCTTTACACCCATAATGACACCTTTTTTCCAGGTTCAACAGGTCAATTGTCCGATTATTACCGACTCAGAACAGCTGATTGTTCTAAATTTGTGAACATATTGGTTCCCAAGTGATGTTATCTGATATCAAACCATAGCTCAGACATGAAAAAACCTCTTTGAAAACCCCGGATCACTGGATTTTACTCATCGTTATATGTTATAATTGATTGTACGAATTTGAACCTCGATTTTGGGCCACATGGTGTTTTTGTGGCATTTGTCGGGGACTTGTCCAACTTGCCTGACCGTTTTTCCGGAAGGACCAATGATGAAGCTGGGTTTCACAGGATTACGTACGCGCATCACCATTGCCGTGATGACTGCTCTGATGGTCACTGTTTCCATCCTGCCTGTGGTGGCCATGGCCGCCGATCAGCCTGCCATTCCTACCGACGCCAATGGTCTGCCCTTGTGGGCCATCGCCGAGTGGAACGATTTCCCAATCTTACTGGAGCTGCCTCGGCACGAGGATCTGGATCGGTTGCTGAATGAAGTGCCCATCGCTTCTTTCAACCGGGAGCAGATCACGGTCAATTTTGATACCCCCAAAAGCTACTACTTGATCTTCCGGCCCCGGGTGACCGAAGCCGAAGCTGCAGCGTTGACCAGGGCTGGCTATTCCTTTGAACTGTTGGAAGACGTGGAAAAAATTGCCCGTCAGGAGGCTGAAACCCTTTGGGCCCAAAATTACAACCTGAGCGGTGATGAGTTGAACAAAAGCATCACCGCCTTTGATTTTTGGCCAACCCACGCTCAGATAGGGGTTTTTCTGGCTGATCTGGAAACCAATTATCCTGACATATGCCGTACTTTTACTTGGGGACAGTCGGTCCAGGGACGCGATCTGTATGGCATTGTCATTTCCAACAATCCCAACAGCACCGAAGCCGAACCTGAAGTTCGCCTGAGCAGCACCATGCACGGTGATGAAGTGCCGGGAATGGTCATGTTGCTGAACTTCGCCGAATACTTGTTGACCAACTACGGCCAGCTCGGCTTTGAAGATGTGACCAATCTGGTGGACAATTACGAAATCCACATCATGCCCTTGCACAACCCCGACGGCAATGTTGCCCACCAACGATCCAATGCCAATGGGGTGGATCTCAACCGGAATTTCGAATTCCCTGCCGGCAATCATTCCAGCCGGGAAATTGAAACCACCAACTTCATGAATTATGCCAACAACCATCATTTTGTGATCAGCCAAAATGGACACTCCGGCGCGCTGGTTGCCAACTACCCCTGGGATTACACCTACACCTTGGCGCCTGACGATTTGGCCCTGATACAGTTGAGCCTTGAGTACAGCACCTACAACTTACCCATGTACAACGGCGCTTTTCCCCAGGGAATTACCAACGGAGCCGCATGGTATGTAGCTCTCGGTACTCTGCAGGATTGGTCTTACGATCAAACCGACTGCATTGATGTGACCATGGAGTTGCACAATACCAAATGGCCCAACGCGTCTGAACTGCCTGATCTTTGGGAAGAAAACAGGGAAAGCCTGATGCACTATACGAAGGCTGCCCGCTACGGCGTCAACGGCGTGGTTACCGGATCGGATACCGGCCTGCCTTTGGACGCCACCGTGACGGTGACGGGTATCTCCAAGAACACCCACACCGACCGGGAGCACGGCGATTATTACAAATTGCTGCACACCGGCACCTTCGACATTACTTATAGCGCTGATGGTTATATCAGTCAGACCATCACCGACATTTCCACCACCTGGGGAACACCCACGGTGCAGGATGTGGTTCTGGCTCCCGTGGCTCACGGAGATGTCAGCGGCGTGGTGACGGATCTGGGTGGCAATGGTCTGGATGCCAGCGTGAATATCTTCACACAGCCGGTGGGGGATTATGTGACCACCGTTCAGGCTACTGCCGACAACGGTGGCGCCTACACTGCTCATCTGGTTTATGGAAACTACCGTTTGGAAGCCGTCAGCAGTGGGTATGCCACCCAGAATGCCGACGTGACCATCAGCGAAACACCAGTGACCCAGGATTTCGCCATGGGCGCAGCCGAAGAAGTGGTTGTTTTCTTTGATGACTTCGAAAACGG
Source organism: Candidatus Krumholzibacteriia bacterium (assembly GCA_030590265.1). Lineage (GTDB taxonomy): Bacteria > Krumholzibacteriota > Krumholzibacteriia > LZORAL124-64-63 > LZORAL124-64-63 > LZORAL124-64-63. Next base: position 1,447 of record JAUUYW010000160.1, on the reverse strand, counting down.
AACCAACCAGTGGACCGGCGGCTGGGGCATCACTTCGCCCACCGAAGGTTACAATTCAGCCAACAGCATGAATGACAGTCCAGGTGGCGAGTATGAAAACTATGCCAACAACACCATGACCACCGTCGAAGGAATGGATCTGTCCGGCGCCATGAGCGGTGAGATTACATTCTACGCAAAATGGGATATCGAAAACAACTGGGACGGCTGCTTCTTTGAAATGAGCACTGACGGAGGCGGCAACTGGACTGCCTTGGCGACCAACTTCACCAACGGAGCCAGCGGCCAGGGTGGGCAAACACCCGCTGGCGCGCCAGTCTTCGACGACAGCCATCCCAACTGGTCCCTCAACAGCGTGGACCTGGCTTCCTATTTGAACGAGACCAACGTGGTGTTCCGCTTCCGCCTGGCCAGCGATTCCAGCATCACCGGGAGTGGTTTCTTTCTGGATGATTTCAAGGTTCTGGTTGTTCGCGAGCAGCACAGCAGCCCGGTGCCCGGAGCCCAAGTGTTGACAGCGGGTGTGAAAGCCTGGCCCAACCCGTTCAACCCACAGACAACGGTTAAATTCACCAATCCCCGCAGTGGTTTGGTTACCCTGGGTGTTTATGACATTCAGGGACACCTGGTGCGCACCCTGGTTCAGGAGAATCGGACCGCCGGTGAGCATCATGCGGTGTGGGATGGCTTGACCAACAGTGGTGGTAGAGCTTCCAGTGGTGTTTATTTTGCCCGGATGATTGCCGGCGACCAGCATGCCACCACCAAGTTGATGCTCGTGAAATAGAAGGCCAAAAACACAAAAAAAACTGCGGAACCCGGCTTATGCCACCAAGGGTTCCGCAGTTTTTTTACAGTCAGGATTTTATACTGGCAGGCTTTGATTCTTTTCCAGCCATGTGGAAATACTTTGCAGAAGTTTTGCCTTCTGAAACGGCTTGGTGGCAAAGTCATTGCATCCGGCATTCAGACATTTTTCCCGATCACTGGCCATGGCGTTGGCTGTCAGGGCGATGATCGGCAGAAGGTAGCCTGCCGCCCGCAACTGGGCAGTGGCTTCGTAGCCATCCATGATGGGCATTTGCATATCCATCAGGATGACTTCAAACGGAGTACCCGCTTGCCATTGTTCCAGGGCCAGGTCCAGGGCTTCTTTGCCGTTGATGACCGTCTCGACTGCATGGCCGGCTTTGGTCAGCATCCGTTCCGCGAGTTTTTGATTCACCAAGGTATCTTCGGCCAACAGGATTCTCCCGGTGAAAAGGGAATTGGAATTCTGAAGGCTAGCATGGGCTGCAGAAGATGATTTTCTGGGCTGTTCGTCCACCAAAGTCGTTTTGCTCAGGTCACCGGGATTGATTTGCACGGTGAAAGTACTGCCGTGGTTCAATTTCGATTCCAGGGTGATGCCACCACCCATCATTTCACTCAAATGCTTGCAGATGGT
>JAUUYW010000032.1 GCA_030590265.1 Candidatus Krumholzibacteriia bacterium | reverse complement strand
TGAACATCTGATAAAAAATGCCAAGGATGAATGCCATCTTTGGTTTTCAACGCTTCCTTCATCGGTAGTAACCATAAAACCATACGAACCATATGAAATTGGCAGTGGTGCTTATGAACAGGCAAGCGGGACCAAGCCTGCCTATTTCCGAATCAATTTGAACAATCCGCAAAAGCAACAAAAAGGCAGCAATGAAGTCCTTACGTTCCATGAAACTTTCCCTGGGCACCATGTTCAAATTGGATTGGAAAAAGAGATCAAAGACCTGCATCCCATTGTGAAACTCATTTCTTTTACCAGTTATGTTGAGGGCTGGGCACGGTATTGTGAGCAACTGGCCGAAGAAATGGATCTCTATGAAAGTCCATCGGCATTGATCACGAGAAGGGCCTGGCCTTCTCGAGGTATGGTTGTTGATCCTGGTATTCACGTCAAGGGCTGGACCAAACAACAAGCCGTTGATTTCATGGTAGAATCGGGCATGAACAAAGAAATGGCCCTGGATCTTTATTATCGGAGTATTACCACCCCAGCCCAGCTTACTTCGTATGATGTGGGTGGGGAAGAAATCATAGCGTTAAGGGAATTAGCTATCACCCGATTGGGTGAAAAATTCGACATTAAAGAATTTCACTCCAAGATATTGGAGAATGGAGCAATACCCTTAAGTGCTTTGCGAATTATTATTGAAGAATGGATTGAAGGATCAAGCCGTTGACTCCGGCCGAATCACATTCCTGTTTTTTATGACCCGCCTAAAACTATTCCCTCAGCAGCATCGCTGATGAAAGATCGAGGATCTACAAGGATTCCGGTGAAATCGGCCTTGCTCTCCTGGATCACGATATTCCCACCCACTCGCGACCCGGCCACCGCATCGGCAATGGTGCGGAAGGGAAACAGAATCAAACCATCGGAATATTCCCACTCGTAACTGAACTTTACAAAAGTCCGCTCGCCTCGGAAAGCGGCGCACACAGTGGCTGTATTGTCGTGCGTAAGGGCGTTGTGAGCTTCGCCATCAAGACCCGGCCAAACACCGGTGGCGTCGCCTGCAAATTCGACTTCGGGATTGGAAAAATATGGAACGCGTTCGTGGGGGAAATGGAAATGATCATAGGCCATGACCGTGCGCAATCCGGTTTCTGTCTCCTCGTTCCAGGCAAAGAGATTACCGTATGAATAAGAGTAAGCTCCATCAACATTCGCGTGGTCCCGGTCGTGGGCGCAACCACGATTGTGCCCAACCTCATGGGCCAAGGTCCAGTTTGTGGTGGCGCACTGAACCGAGACAATGGAAAGGGCCAGGTCCTGAAAGCCCTGGTTGACATCATCCGATTGCATAACCGGTGCTACACCACAAGCGATCAAATCTCCAAAAAAATCTCGACCATCAATGAGCACCGAGACAAAGTCTGCGCCCACCAGGTCCCTTTTGATGAGCATATCATCCATGTGACCATCGTTTGGATACCACAGATATAATACATGGTCCTCGAAATCCCAGGCGGATATTTCTTCGTAATCCGTGGGCATGACAAAAACCAGGCGCAACTCAGAGTCAATATTACTATTGTTGTAAGTAAGATTGGCAGCGTCCACTGCCAGCTGGGCTTCAGCTCGGATGTAGTCCCAGCCTCCCATATATTCTTCGGCAGCCGGAGTGTAGCCAATGACGATGTCGTGGCGGCTGCCGTCGTCTGCCACGGAGCGGGATTTGTCCAGGTTGGGCCTAGGCTTTGCCGGGAGAATTTGGTGAGGCTCTCCCCCTCTCCTCACCTCTTGAGGGTCAAGACCCCCAGCGCAATTCTTAAATTCTCCCACCTCAACTGCATAAACCTCTTCGTATCCTTTTGTATGGTCCAGACGGTAGGAAAAACCATCGGCTGTGCGAAAAAAGGCGATAGTTTTTCTATTTTCGGTGCGGCATAGCAGGAAAAAGGACTCCTGATTGCCATCGATACGGCCGGATATACTGGTCACACCCAGATTGGGTGCTGTTACTTTATCCACGTCCACCAGAAAATTCCCGCCTTCAACGGATATTTCGAATTGCCTTGAGCTTTTTGCCACCACATCGTCCAACAGGGCCTGGTCGATCACCAGAAGCCCATCTTCAACCGTCCACAGCATTTGACCGGAACAGGCCAGCGGCACCAAAAGTAATATTACCACCAGAGTGAATTTCATCTGATGATCACCGTCCCTTCTTGACCGGAAATCTCAAGACGTTTGACCAGAACCCTGTTTCCCTGGTTGTAGTCACCACCGGTCATGATCAGATTGGACCCATTGCCGGATGCATTGTACCCTTCATCAAAAGTATTGTAGGGATCACTCCATGATCCATCCTCATCGCCATTGTTGGCGATATCGATGAAAACAAATTCCAGGGGACGGCACTCATAGATTCCCCGACCATAGGTTGCCCCAACAAGAGTGTCTCCGGAATGCCAAAACAAATCCGTTACTTCCACATAAGCCGGCCCTTCACTCAGATTATGACGTTGAGTCACTGACCAATTTTGTCCCATGTCTTCGGATGCAAAAATACCAATATCCGTGCCCAAGTAAATCCAGTCCGGATTGTTTGGATGGAAAGTTACACAGTTGGTATGGATGATAGGCAACACTCCATCCCCGTGACCAGGCAGGGGATTCCAGGTCTGACCATTGTTCCTGGTAATCCAAATCCGGTTTTCCGAATAGCCTCCATAGACAATGATGATGGTTTGGGAGTCATGGGGACTGATTTCAATGTCAGTTATGTACCGGAAGGACCCAATCCCAGGAGAAGTGCCCGTGACTGTTGTCCAGTCAGTAAAGTTTTCTGTTTTCCTGATGCTGCCATCAGTGTAGCCCACCCACGTGACCACCGCCCCAACCGCTGGGCTAATTTCCACGGCACTGCACAGAGGGTCACCATTGAGCGGTTCGAGAACCTCATGCCAGTAGCCACCCGAATTGCTGGTGCGCCAGATGGATCGACCGCCTGCCACAAGATATGAGGGCCAAACTTTATCCAAGGCAAAGGGTGCTATGAAAAGGGACCTATCAGCATTATTTGCATCCCAGAGACCATCGATGATAGCGTAATAGGAATCTCCTCCATCGAAACTGCGGGACATATCCAGGTGAACATAAGCAGTGTACATGATGTGATCAGCCTCGGGGTTAATGGCGTTGTAGGTGCCATCTCCAGTGGAGGCCTGATACCAGGCCTGGGGTCCGTCAGAACGCGTAAAGCGTAGATCATCATTATCCTGGGTCCCGCCCAGAATTACGCTTCCGTCCAAATTCGCGTCCGCGTGGTAAAATTGGGTGATACCCAAATTGTTGGCCAAATTGACCCAGCCGGAAGTGTAGTCCCATTCAAGCGGGAAGGGGTGCCTCTGAATTCCCCCATCGTTGCCTACAAAGACAGTTGTGTTGCCATTTCCGTAGTTGATGTGCGGAACGATGACATGCTGGTCTCCGTGGGCCGAACCTCCATTATTGTTATAATTTTGCCATCTCGAAATGACCGTCAAATTTGTACCGCCATTCAAACTTTTAAAAAGATTGATCCCTCCGAAAATGATCCGTTCCGTGCTGCCGGGCTCAAGCCAGATAGCATTGAAGTAATGGCCGGCAGTTGCCAGGTGCAGTGGTGAATTTCTCCACTCCCAAGTCAGACCGTTGTCGCTGGAACGCCAGATTTCTCCCTGTGCTTCTCCCTCGCCAATAGGCACATCCAAAGAGGCGTAAACCATGTCGTTTCCCACCCCAAAGGAGAATGTAGTTCTCCCGGTAATATCTGGTAGTCCGCCAGGTAAACCAGTACCAATTTCGACCCAGGAATTTGCTATCCCGGTGGCATCGGACCGATATACGGTATTCAGACAACTGGCCAAAACCACGGTTGGATCATCAGGATCAATGGCCAGATCCGTGAAATATAAATTATTGTTCAGAACCGGAGTCCAGCTATCGCCTCCATCATCGCTGCGAATGATCCAGCCACTGCCAATATCGTTTTTGGTAGCCGCCAACAAGATTTCCCCATTGGTAGGATGAATGACCAGGTCGTTAATCCATTTGTATTCTTCAGGGTCGACACTATCGGCCAGTTGAGTCCAGGTCTCGCCTCCGTCATAACTCTTGAAGATACCCGCACCGGGGGGCATCTCGGTGAATCCTTCACCCGTGGCTGCGTACATGATATCCGTGTTATTGGGGTCCATTTCCAAAGCAGTGATGGATATGGAGGACATAAAATCCCACAGGGGGAACCAGTGGTTTCCTCCATTGACAGTTTTCCATATGCCACCACTTGCCGACCCTATCCACATGATGTCTTCGTCATCAGGATGCAGGAGGATGGCTCTGATTCGACCGCCGATATTACCAGGGCCCAGCCAACTCCAATCCCACAAACCCGCATCCTTTTGAGGCTCAATGGAGCGCATGGATTTGGTTTGATCCTTGGCTTCGAGCATCAACTGGGTGATGTTGGTGCCTTGGGGATGGGGCCGCACCATGTGGCGGAAATCGGCGAATCCATCGGGGTTTTGGGGCGCTTTATAGGTGCCGTCAATCTTGGCCTGCTTGCGATCGATTTTGGCTTGAACGACACTTTTGTGACGCTGCAAGCCGGCCACCTGATCGCCCCCCTCCGAAGAGTCCCTTGTATCATTCAACCCACTGAGCCCCACACCCACAAGAACCAGGGCCAACACCGGAATCAGTATTTTATGCCAGTTTTTCATGAATCAACTTTCCGGCTTTAGAATTACTGCAATGACACCAGTGTAAGAATCAGCCCTTGGCCTTCACTCAATCCGGTCATGGCTTTGCCGAGGATCGCGCCCATGGCCCGGCCGTGATCCTCCACCTTCATGGCATGTCCTGGACGATCGCTGGAAGTGAGCAGATCACCGGGTTCGATGGGACCATTGCTCGCGTCGGCCCACACATAGACCCGACCAACCAACGCCACAGGATGTTCTCCATCAGCATCGCTGCCGGATTGGCCCATCAGCATGCCCGTATTGACTCCACCGGCACCGCTGATAACCCCGGCTACCCGTCGATCATAGGAATTTTCACAGAGAGTCAACTGTCCCGGATGGTCGGGATCAATGCTTACAACCATTCCGGGTTCGGGCAGCAGACTGGTATTGCCGATGTCGAATTTCTCGGAAAGATCGGAACCGCCGGTGATTTCCAGGACAGGAGTAATGACTCGCCCTACATTGGAATTGTCATGGTTGCCGGTAATCGTAACCTGAATATTACCACTGCCGTTGCGCGCCGTGATTGCGCCACCACTATTTGCAGTTCCTGTGTGTCCGTCCAGGACGAGGGTTGGGTAATCATTGGTATTTGGTCCATACAACTTGATGATCCCACCGGTTTCCATATTATCAAAGCCCTGCAAAGCGATTCTCTTTTGACCGTTTTGGTCCATGATAAAGGTGCTGTACTCGTTGATTTGCATGCTGACCGAAGGAGTTGAGGTAGCCGATTCCGTGTAGCCAATTTGAAGTCTGTTTCCTGAGTTATATAGGGCCCAACGATCAAACCCACCAGCAGTGTGGTCCAAGCACAAGGCAGGAAGAGAATAGGCACTGACCTGAAAAGTTGTCGCATAGGGATGGTCCAGAACAGGAATCGGGTTGTTGGTGCCAATAGCCACTGTGCCACTACCGTCATGAAAAAGATCATCACCGCTGATGGTCCAGTCGCCATCGGACTGCGTTGCCGAAGGAGGTTGCCAAGAGGCATTGCCACTGGTATCACTGGTCAAGATATAACCGGAGCTGGCCCCTTCAAGCATTTGAAAGGCAAAAGTTCGTGTCAGTTGACCCACATGCAGACTATTGGGGGTGTACATTCCCCAATAAAAACCATTGCCGTCCCGGTAAGCGAGGGAGCCCCAATAATCACCTGTATTGTTGGACCCCAATACGCCACCGGTGTAGCTGAAATCAAACCAGGTATAGCCGGCCACACCAAAAGTGTAGTTGTCACCCCAGTCGTTGTAGCCTGTGATGGCCGTATTGGTTTGATTATCCGCATAACCCGTCCCATGGTTGGCTACCGAACGGTAACGGCGAGCGAAAATGGCACTCCTGCCATCGGCATTGTCGTCATCATCAATTAAAAAGCTGGTCATTCCTTCATTGATCCCAATGACCACCATTTTGGCTGAACTTGGATCCCTTAGGCCTTCATCACCATCACGCCTTGGTGGAACAACATCTGCTTTGGCTCCAGGAAGGTTCATTCCCACATAGACAGTACCAAGAGAGTGAGCAATATCTTCACCGGAAATATCCCAATCGGTATCTTCTCCTCCGGCGCCGGATACGGCGCTAATTGTCAGATTGGATCCGGAAGGGGTTATGGTCACGTTGGTACCACCAACCAGATTAACACTGTCAGTCATACCATTGAGAGAACGCACAGCCGCGCTGGGGTCAACACTGGCGGCACGAAAGGCGAAGGGCGATGTGGTGAGTTCAATCCGGGGTTCCATTTCCATTTCCCCTTCAACAGTGATGCTCAACCAGACCCTCTCGGTAAATTCCTGAGCTGGTATTCCTTCCCCGTGTGCACCGAGGATAGCACTAAACACACCACCCACCTGATGGACCATTTGTGTTTCACCCCAGGAGTCGCTGCCCTCGACAGGCGCATCCCAAAACTGGAAAAAGATCTCGTATTCTCCATCGGGAAGCACGACGCCGGTATCACTGCTCAATACACCTTGAACATTCATGGTTTCTGGAACCAGTGCCAGGGCGGGAAAGGCCAACGCCACAACGACCAACGTTAATATCAGTGTCCGTTTCATCATCATTATCCTCCGGTTATTGGAAAACCATGCCATTTATTTCTCAATTTATTTGACCAACATGATCCGTTGAGTGGCGCGGAATGAATCAGCCCGCATCAAAACGAAATAAACCCCACTGGCCAGATTTTGTGGTTGGTAGGTTATTGAATGAGAACCTGCTGATCGAACCTCCTGGAGCAACGTATCCACTTTCCGTCCCTTCAGGTCGTAGAGTTCAAGGCGCACCTCGGCTGCCTCCTCAAGGCTGAAGCTGATGCGGGTGCTGGGATTGAAAGGATTGGGATAGTTTTTGAAGAGCTGATTGCGGAGACCGGGAAAACCGCTGTCATCCACTGCCACCAGGTAAGTTGAACCCATTATATCCCATAGCCCGGTCTTCATGATGTAGCTAACCGACTGGGATCGCCCAATGGCTGCCTGACCAACCGTTAATTTCGCCTGGTAGGATACGCTGCTTGATGATCCCGAACCGTTACTGGGAGTCACCTTCTTCACTTGGGTGCCAAGGACCGACACTGCCGACAACAGCAACAACGCCAACAGGCCGAACAGGAGCAGTTTGGGAATTTTTTGAAGTTTCACGCTTGTTCTCCTTTTCAATTTATTGGTGCCGATAATCGGCTACCCATTCAACACCATTTAACCGGGCCGGGAGTTGCACTCCCGCCCAAAATTCATCACTGACCTGAAATCGTCACACCAATACCCTTGATGGTCACCGTTTGGTTGATGACTCCACCCCCAGGCCACCCGTAATCCGTGTCGGCCTTGAAGACAATTGTTTCTACGTCGGGATTTTCGGAAAGGGCGTCGTCAAGACTGTCGAAAGGATTGTCGGGCGAACCATCTCCCGAAGCAGATCCTTCAGGTCCCACGAAATTCACCACGCCCAGTGGAGCGATCCCCGTAATATGCCGGTGATCGTAAAGAAGATCGTGGGGAAGCTGGTCGGGTGTGTACCAATCGATGTCATCCGGACCCCAACCCAGATTCATCCAGAATGACGGATTGATTTCGTCAGCAAGGTCATACCAGGCAACCACCCAGGAATGACCACCCTCAGAGCCAGTCCCGCGAAGTTGGACAGGACGGAACCATCGGATCTCATCCACCACTTTGTCACGATTCAAGTCTTCGTAAATATTGTCGGGATCATACCGGAAGAAGGACTCCAGAGCGTTTCCGGCTATGCCGGTGTCGGCACCGGAACCATCAAGACCCCAGGTCATGTCCACCGAAATCCCTGCGTGATAACAGAGTTTGGCCACTTCGCTATCATCTCCGCCCACTGGGTCGAAATGCTCGTCCTGCATTTGGCCGAAGTCGTAGGATGTGGCCCCAAAATTGGCGTAATGATTCTCCACTCCCGGATCAAGGCGATTGTACAAAGCAGTAACTGCTGCCCTAAAAGTAGAGGAAGGCGACAATTGCCTGGCATCGTCATGAATGGATTCCTCCCAAAACCCTGACATCAGCAATTGCCCTCCATCAGCAGCGGTCCAAGCCAAACGTGTTGCCCAAAAGTCGCCGGTGATTCCCGGGTCAAAAGTCAAGGGTTCGGAGAGCCAGGTTGTAGAAAATGAATAATTGTAAACCGCAGTGAAGGACGACGTACCCGTCGGAGGCCACTGCCAATAGTACATGATTTGACTCATGGCGGTGGCCACACAGCCCACCAAACAGGCTGGTGCATCGGGCAGGGTGGGACAGTCGAAATTGTAAGGGGAATGCTGATGCCAGACACTGGTCACCGGCAGCTTCATCAGGACAGGGAAATCCCGGTTCTTGTTGGCGACGATCCGGGACGGAACCTGGCCTGCGGAAAGATCCTGCCAAGTGCGTTCTCGTTCGGATAACAAAGCCCGAAAATCGGAGAGCCAGGGAGCCCCTGCTGCTTGGCTCTCCTGCACATAATTCAGTCGGCTCGACATCTCCTCAAGGAGACTTTGCAGGTTTGGATTTTCCGGATCGAAGCTTCCTCGTGGGGCATAAAGACTGACCGGCAGAAGGATGTCATCCGCTCCACAAAGGCAGTAACCCTCACCCGCCAGATGGGCAATGTAGGCCACTGTTTGGCCGTCAACCACGAAAGGCTCCATCCGGACAACCCGGGCATTGTCACGACTTTCGGTGATGACTTCGCGCAGCCAAGTTTCCACAGCAACTTCAACTTGCTGTTCATTCATGGGAGCTGCTTGCAGGGGTGGATTAAGGGCGAAAAAGACCATCAGGATAAAAAGGATCTGTAGCATGGTTTGAGCTCGAGCCGGCATGGAAACCTCCTAATGAACAGGAAGACCAACCAGAGCAGGGATAAGATGCAGCAATGCCCTGATCAATCTATGTGTTCGAATTCGTAGAGATCGACCTGGAGCCTGAGTTCTTCAAGTTGGCTGCTCAGACTCGCCATTATTTCACCACGATCTGTTGAATCAAAATCGATTTGAACCCGGTCCAGACCCATAGGCCATTCACTGCCAACCGCCATCAGAAAACTCTCAATGCCCGTTTCCGTACCAAGCACCCAAACTTCGCCCGAGTCCGGACTGGGGATCTGGTGTTCTGTGGCGCCTTCATGAAGATGAGCACCATCTGAAATGGACTCCGGATAGACCCGAGAGACCTGACCTGCCGGCCCCACATGGTAGACAATCACGTAAGAGTCTTCGGTCAGAGTAAAATCCAGGGCAAAAGCCTGGCCACTGTGCAGAACGCCTTCGGCCGGTACCGGATGATTGGTTCCCCGGCTGCCGTCGTCGTTCAAAATGATCTGGGTGACAGTGAAATCCTTCAGCAAATTATTCTGCACTCCACCGCGGGGCACCAGGATGACCAAGGCCAGCACAGCAGCCAAGGGCAACATCCACTTGGTCGCGCTTCGCAGGCGGTTGACGGGGCTGGGAGTTTGGGTTTTCAAATGCAAATCAATTGCGGCCAAAATTTTGCGAAGGCTCTCCTGTTGGGCCTGCTCATCGGCAGGATCAAGAAGCTCATCGCTGCAAAACTCACCTGTGCCGGATGCGGCGTCACGAGCCTGGGTCTCTTTGTCCTGGTGCCACTTCAACCTGACGGCCAATTCAGGCTTCTGCTGCAGGAAATGGTCGGCAACCGCCTTATCAGCGGGTTCCAACTCCTCGTAGCCCAGAATCAGTTTTTCAAGCTCCATGGGTGACAAATCACTCATCAGTCAACTTCCTTGTCTGGCGATTCAAGAACATCACTCATCAGGAAGACCTGCTCTTTGTTGGCAAAGTTGCACCTCATTTTTCCTCCCTTGTCTCCGGATAGGAAAACTTCCCGGCCACACATTGCCGCATGGCGATGCGAGCCCGACGAATCCAGGACCTCACAGTGTTCAGAGTGGCGTCCATGCTATCTGCCACTTCTTGGTACGCCTGATCCTGAAAGAGCAACAAGTGCAGGGCCTGCCGATGATCGTCGCTGGGCAACTCATCCAAGCATTCCTCCACTACTCGCCTGGCCTCGACATCCTCCAGCAAACCCAACGGATCCCGGCCCACATTCATGGCCATCTTCTCCACAATGGCCGCGCCGACCTCACCGGTGCTCCAACGTTCGTTGTGTTTTTTGTGCTGGTGGTAAAGATTGATCAATAGAAAGTTGCTACGCATTTGAAACCAGGCCCAAAAGCAGCCTGGTCGTCGGTAAACAAACCGTCCGGCGGACATTTCCTGAAGGACCTTCAGCAGGATGTCCTGACTCCAGTCGTGGCGCAGATCGAGATCGGTGGTCAGGCGGGCGGTCATGGCATAGACCGCGCGATGGGATCGTTTGAGAAATATATCGACCTGGCGAGGATCCCCCTCGGACAAGCCCCTGGCCAGAGCTTCCTCTTCCCGGTCTCGAGTTGCAGGCCCGATTTGATGAATGTCAGTCAAGATGTATTCCTATCGCCAATCTCCCGCAGCAACAAAACCTGCCCAGTAGTAAGGGTGAATGCTCAAACCAGCATCCCGACGCTGGACAAGCATCTCAAGAGAAGCTTCGCGCACGGCATGGGCCGTATCCATTCCTTTTTGCCAACGTGCCTTGTAAAGAGCACACATCCAATCACAAGAAGACTCGTCCTCCACCGACCACAAGCTCATGATGACAGTGCGGGCCCCGGCCAGGGCAAAGACCCGGCGCAGGCCGAACACACCTTCACCCCGGGTATCCAATTCGCCCAAACCGGTGTTGCAGGCAGAGAGGACGGCCCATTGAACGCCGTTCAGGTCCAGGGCTGAAACCTCCTCAGCAGTGAGGAGACCATCGTTGCACCCTGTAGTGGCCAATTGCCGGTTGCCGGTTCCAGCCAAAGCCAGCCCCGTTCGCACCAGAGGATTGTCATATTGCTTACTTCCATCAAGACTTGTGGAAGCAGGCAGAAAGAACCCGTGAGTAGCCAAATGAAGAATTCCGGTCCCGGCCAATTCCTGTTTGAGATTTTCCTCCGTTGCCTTTGTGCCTAACAAAAGGGTGGTCTTGCCACCCTGATCAGACCAGATGTCAGCCAATCGTTCCACTTCAGTGCGGGCGTGAGGCAAAGAAGAAAAAGGCAAACCCTCCAGACCGAGGGTCAGGCCGTAGTCCACACCACCGACAGCCACCAGACGCAGGGGTGTTTTTGTGGATGACTCTTCCATGGCCAGCGTTTTTTCAGAAGTGAGGAGGTGAAAGATGTGGCCCGATTCCACCAAAAATCGACCATCATCTTCAGGCAAAGAAGACGGGTTCAGGAGTTGAAGACTTCCATCCGGAACAATAAAAACAGGACCATTGGCATCGACCTCACCACTGACTGGATCCCACACCAACCGGCGCAGGTCAGTCCCCACTTTTTGATAGTCTGCCAACTGATCCTCAGGACTGTTTGATACTCTCAGAAAACCCCGGGAAGCAATGAGTGAACCTTGCTCGGAATTGTCCTGGGCTGCGCTGTGGGTTCCTAGAGCAGCTTGATCACGCCAGGCAACCATCGCGGCATCGATGAGCTCGGCATCTCCCAGATTCAGAATGCGCGGCTCGGCTTTGGCGTCATCCAGAATGAACACCTTGTAGGTCTCGGATCCTGTCTCGTCTTTGCAACGTGTGAATGCCAACAGGGTGCTGTCCCTGGGCAGAGCCTGGGCCACTTGCTCATATCCCAGCTGATGATCCTGCTGCCAATGGTGAAACCCTGTGCTGTGCAGTGAAAGCTGCCTCTCAATGGTCTCAAGATCTGCCTCTGCTTCGGTGAGCATTTGGTGATAAACCGATACATCTTCCCAACCGGGACCCCGCATACCGAGATTGGCAAGACGCTCCCGCAACACCAGGGAACTATCCATCAGAGCAACCGCCAGGGAATCACCTGAATCACTCAGAAGTCGGTTGCGAGCAGTGTACTCGTCCAGGACTACCGACCGTGAGCGGATGACCGCATCCCAGACCCTCATAACACGCCTGCCCGACTCGCCATCGGCCAAGACCGAGACAGCCAAATCCAAACCATCAACTCGGGTGCCGGCGTAATCGAGAGCATGATTTTCAGACAAAACCTGCATGGTCTGCTGCAGGTGCCGACGGCTGATGTCTTCCGCTAGCAGGGCATGTTCCAGTGCACCATCAATATCTCCCAGCCCCAGAAGTGCTCGCGCTTCCAATAGATTGGACTCGGCCAAGAGAGGGTGGCCTTCCCCTAAATCTCTGCTGCTCAAAAAACTGGACCGTTCGGCATGAACGCGGGCCCGATCATATTCTTCTTTCTTCAAATGCAATTCGGCCAGCTGGTTCAACGGCCCGCACAAAATACCGTTATCATCCTCAATATCTCCCTCCAAAATGGCCAGGCTAATGTTCAGCCTTTCCACCGCTTCATCCAGTCGGTTCAGAGCGATGAGGCACTTGCCTTGCTCCTTGATGGTAGCAGCGGAGTCATAAGTGCCTTGACCATAGGTAGCTTCGGTGATGCGAAGGGATTGGGAATAGAGGTTCAGCGCCAATTCGTAGTCCCCGAGTTCGTAGTGACAACTGGCCAGGGCATCCAACTCGTAACAGGTTTGCGGACTATCCTCTCCATACACTTTTCTCATGTTCTGCAACACGTCCTGGCAGATGGGCAGGGCCCCTGCAGGGTCACCCATTTCGAGATAGGCAATGCCCAGGTTCAGTTTCGTGGTCCAGTATCGTGGGTGCTCGGTGCCGAGTTTGGTTTTGAATATTTGCACCGCCCGTTCTTGATATTCCAGGGCCTCGTCGTATTTGCCCATATAGCCCAGAATGCTGGCCAGATTGTTGGCTGATTCACCCACCCACTCATGATCTGCGCCCAGAGCCGCCTCCCGGATGGCAATGGCCCGCCGGTGAAGTTTTTCGGCAGTGGAGTAATCTCCGCGATCTGATAGAACACCCGCCTGGTTGTTCAGAGTTGAGGCCACATCCGGATGATCCGGGCCAAGCACCCGTTCCTGGATGGCCAGGGCCTTGCCATAGAGCTCGAAAGCTTTCGCGGGCTGGGACAGGCGTCGGTAAGCCACTCCCTGACTTCTGAGAATAATGGCGCGCTGGTGATCGAAATCAGGCCCTGCCTTTTCCAGAATGGTCAACGCCCGATCATGCAAAGGGATCGATTTTTCGCCTTCCCATCGCTGGATGAAAAGGTTGCCCAGATGCATCAAGCTGGCCGCGGTTTCCGGGTCGTCCGGGCCAACAACAACCTCCTTAATTTGGATTGCCTGTTCTCCCATGGTGATGGCTTGGGGGTCCATAACCCGGCGGCTGCGGTAGGAGGCGTAAACCATGGAGTCCAGTATCTTGGCTTCGTCGAAACTGCCATGGGGAAACTCAGCGCGAACCCGGGGTAGCAAAACTTCGCCCTTTTCGAGAACTTCAAGATATGCGCCGGCGTCCATGAGATCGGTCAGGGCGGTGATCTCACTGGCAAAGTTGTCGGAAAGGATGCTTTCACCGGGGGTTGAAGCGGCCACCAGAACGGGGAAGATAAAAAAGAGTAAAAGCAAGATGCCAAAGCTACGGTGCATTGAATTCCCGACTTCCCAGAGGTACCTGAATCACGTGCGCAATGATCCAGTCTACCACAAATTGAGGTCCAGCGGGAGAGCTAAACGCCATAATTTGCAACCATCAGGGGAATTAAGGACCGTTTTCAATCCTTACAAGTCCCCGGATCCATCCATAATTCCACTATTAAAAAAAAGTTGTAATAAACCCCACCCTCAAATCACCCATCCTTGGAACACAAGTAAAACCCCGCGCTTGCCGCGGTTTCAAATCTACCGGAAGACCAGCTAAATCAAGGAGTTAAAATGAAACGCTTTGTAATGATGGCCGTGGGCCTTATGGCCATGTCAGCCCTGCCCGCCTTCGCCCAAATCCACATCACAGACACATCCCACTACAACACCGCAGATCAAATGCTCTTGGCCAACGAGATCAATGAAAGCGGCGAACCTTACGCCGAAGAAATCGGTTACGACCTGGACATGCTCGACCCAATGGTCCCTGATTTCCCCGACCGGGCATCCTATGTGCTGGGCATCGAAAATTACGAATACTCCCGTTATCAGCTCGGCACCGTGGTTTCCCGTTCGGGCATCGGCATCCACATGATGTGGTCTCCAATCATCATAGCCAATGCGGCCATGATGGGACCCGAATTCGACGGTTCCCACACCGGTGGCATGATCAACGGATACAACGAAGACGACATGCTGATGATGGCCATCATGCATTTTGGCATGAACGCCAACCAGGCACCTCCCATGGGCGCCTGGCCCCAGTTCGGTGAATTCATCGGCGGAGACCCCCACTACGCCCAAGCCGTGGCTCCAAATTTCCACATGGATTTCTCCACCTTGCGCTGGGATCGCAGTTCCATGATGCACCAGATCTCCCCCGCCTCCATGGGCCAGTCCCTGATGAAACAATACCTTTGGGCCCAGGACATGCTGGGTGGATTTCATGATGGTGACGAAAATGAAGTTGTGCCCGATGGCATCATCACTCCCGACGGTCCGGACGGTGTGTTCGACCCCGACAACAACGTCTATTACGGTGGGGACAACCTGGACGGGTTCATCGGCCAGGTGCTGACTGCCGAATCCATCAACAAAGTCAAAAGCCTCATGGAGAACCTGGCCTACGACGGCAGCAGCCTCGGCGGTGTCGACCCCATGACATACAACCCCATGGACGGCCTCAAGTATTTCCCCCGCCGCATCGCCGTGAACGAAGAAATGGTCATAGACGGTCTGCCCCCGCGAGTCGGCTCCTACGAAGTGGTCGATGCCAGGAGTGACCTGTTCGGACAAGCTTCTCTTTTGTGGGGAACCGTCAGCTTCAAAAACATGATGGATCCCAACAACAATTCCGACGAAGCGCACCTGGCTTACCACAGCGTCTTCGACGGAGACCCATTTCCTGCTCCCATGATGGAAACCGGCATGCCCGGACCTTTTGATCTGATGATGGGTGTTTCCAAGGTCATCTTCCTGAACCTGATGGCCATGCACTTCGACAGTGAAATGGGCACCTTCGTGGACTTCAGTCAACCCATGGGCATGCCTTTGACCTCGTCCAATGGCGCAGATGACTTCCAGGGCGGTCTCACCACCAACATGGTGCACATGAGCAACAATGTATCCGCCGTCAATGCCGCCTACACACTGGTGGCTTTGAATGTTTTCAAGGAAGAATTCGCAGGCACACCTCTGGCGCCCATGGCCATGGACGCCATCGTAGCCCAGGCTGATTTCATGATCAACCACATGGCCGACGACAACGACCGTTATGCCAGCGTGGTCCCGGTTCATAGCATGGGAGACGGAAAGCGTGGCCAGCATACGGTCGAAGCCCAGGCTGCGGCCGTACGGGCTCTGTACGCGGCTTTCTCAGCCACGGACGATGCCAGTTATTTGAACGCCGCCGATGCAGCCTACGAAGCTCTCATGGAAGATTATTACCATGAAAACGACGAAGCTTTCGCCACGAGTATTCATTCGCTGAGGGCGAAATACACTCCCCGCACCGTGGCCCTTATTTCCGGCGCCTTGCGTGAAGCCCGTCTGGTAGGTGGTCACGACGAAGCCACCGATTCCTACGTTGCCTTTTGGGATCAGGTGGTCAACAAGATGCAACTGGCCGAGGACATGGCCACTGGTGAAATGGGCAATGATTCGGACTTTGACGGCATCCCCTTCATTTCCGAACAACCCGAGGGTTTGGCTCCCGTGTTCGCCCCCATGGCCACCTTGCGACTTGGCAGCGACAACTGGCACAATAATGAGGAGCACGATTACCCCAGCACCATTGCGGTGTTGCAT
>JAUUYW010000466.1 GCA_030590265.1 Candidatus Krumholzibacteriia bacterium | reverse complement strand
CACCGCTCACTTTGTCGTAACGATGAAGATTGCCATACTGCCACTGGCTGTAAACGATATTTGGATTGGTGGGGTCGATGGCGGGTTTGAAACCGTCGCCACCGAGGGTGAAGAACCATTCGCGGTTGCTGGCTCCGTGGCCGTAGGTAGTGCGCGACGGTCCGCCAATGGTGTTGTTGTCCTGGGTGCCACCATAAACGTTGTAGAATGGTTCGTCCTGATCTATGGCCACTCGATAGAATTGAGTGATGGGCAGGTTGGGGAAATAACGCCAGTTGTCACCCCGGTCAAAGCTCTCGTACATACCACCGTCACAACCGGCGATCAAGTGGTCGGTGTCCTCAGGATTGATCCACAGGGCATGATCATCAACATGCTTGCTGGCATAGCTCAACCGGCGCCAGTTCTTTCCGCCGTCTTCGGTCACTTGCAGGAAAGTATCCATGCTGTAAACGCGGTCGGGATTGATGGGGTCGGGGATGATTTCGTTGTAGTACTGGGGGCTGCCGGCCACATAGCTGCTCATCTTGGCCCAGGAAGCGCCGCCGTTTTGAGTGCGGAAGAAGCCGCCTTTGCCTTTGGCCGCTTCAATGATGGCGTAAATGGTGTCGGGTGATTTGGGCGCGATGGCCAGGCCGATGCGTCCCATGTCGGTGCCGGGCAATCCGCTGGTCAATTCGGTCCAGGTTTCGCCACCATCGGTGGTCTTGTGGATGCCGCTGCCGGGGCCGCCGTTGATCAGGGTCCAGGTGTGACGCCGACGCTGGTAGCTGGCGGCATAAATTACATCCGGATCGCGGGGGTCGGCCACCAGGTCAACCACTCCGGTGTTTTCGTCGATCTCCAGAACCAAAACCCAGGTTTCGCCACCGTCAGTCGTTTTGTACACACCACGCTCGCCGCCGGGGCCCCAGAGAGGACCTTCGGCTGCCACCCAAACAACGTTTGGATTGCTGGGATGCACGATGATGCGGCCAATGTGCAGAGATCGCTCCAGGCCCATGTTCTGCCAGCTGCTGCCGCCGTCCACGGATTTGTAGATTCCGTCACCGTAGGCCACGCTGCGTTGGCTGTTGCTTTCACCCGAACCAACCCAAATGATATCCGGGTGGCTGGGGCTGAGGGCCAAACAACCAATGGAGTAGCTGTCTTCGCCGTCAAAGATGGGGCTGAAGGTGACACCCGCGTTGTGGGTTTCCCACACACCACCGCTGCATACGCCTACGTAATAATGATTTTTGTTGCGAGGGTCTACGGCAAAATCTGCGATGCGGCCCGAGGCTATGGCTGGTCCGATTTCACGGAATGCCAGGCCGCCAAAGTCGCTACTGGACCAGGGGGCATCATCTTCGGCCATTGCAGAAGAAAAAGTCAGGAGGATCAAACTGAACAATACGAAAAGACTCACCGACTTGGGGAGGCCTTGAGGCTTGAAATGGGGCATTGTTTTCCTCTTTCAATGGACAAAAGAAAGCCAGCACACGGGTCGGGGGCCGGGCACGGAGGGGATTGGGGAACTCGACCAGAGAAATATACAACCCAGACTATGGCCTAACCAATCATAATTTAATCTTCGCAACGGACCAGGTGGCACTGAAAGGGAGAAAACAATTGACGCCAACCTCTGGAGTTGATCCCATAGCCTTTAAGAATACCCCCTTGTTTACCTCTGGAGGCATCATGAAAAACGTAGTTTTGTTTTCCTTCTATCTAATAGCCGTGATTGTTTCAGGCCCTTCAGATGCCAAAGAAGCCTGCAATCCACCCCACGCCGTCATTCTCATTTACCACCATGTAAGTGACAAAACCCCATCTTCCACCAGCATCACTCCGGATCTTTTTGATCAACATCTGGAATATTTGGCCACCAATGGGTTCCGGGTTATGGATTTGCCTTCAGTGGTCCAGAAAATTAAAAAGGGCCAGGATCTGCCCGACAGTGTGGTGGTCCTGACTTTTGATGATGGTTATGAATCTGTTTATACCGAGGCATTTCCACGTTTAAAGAAGCGCGGCTGGCCATTCACTGTATTTATTTGCCCGGATGCTATCGACCGTCACGAAGGACCAGTCATGAGTTGGGAACAATTGCGGGAAATGCAGGATGATGGTGCCACAGTGGCCAGTCATGGTTTTCACCATGGGTTCATGAACCGGGCCCTGGCCGGAGAGAATTCCCGGAGCCATGGCCAACGTCTGGAATCGGAGTTCAAGGCTGCCAACAAACGGCTGTCGGAAGAAGACCTGAAGATTCATCCGCTGCTGGCCTATCCCTATGGAGAGTATTCTCCCGTTGTCCAGAAGGTCGTGGCCAAAATGGGTTTGACGGCTTTTGGGCAACAATCCGGAGTGGTGGGTCCAGAGAGCGATTTCACCCGACTGCCTCGCTTTCCCATGGCCGCCGGTTTTGCTGCCATGGATAATTTTGGTATCAAAGTTTCATCCTTGCCCATGCCGGTGGTGGATCTGGCCGATGTTGACCCCAATTTGGATCCTAAAAAGGTTGCCAAGTCGGCTCCCAGCCTGGAATTGGCCTTGAATACCACCTGTCTGGATTTGAACAATGTGACGGCTTTTGCCAGCCAGCAGGGCGCCATCCCCTGCAAAAGGCCGGACCCAAAAGGCGGGATTTTGCAAATCCAGGCGCCCAAGCCTTTGCCACACGGGCGAAGTCGCTATAATATCACGGCTCCGGTCCCGGGCACCAAACGTTGGTATTGGTTCAGCCAGGAGTGGATCGTAGGCACT
>JAUUYW010000438.1 GCA_030590265.1 Candidatus Krumholzibacteriia bacterium | reverse complement strand
TCCACAACCCGGGATGGGCTGCGCAACCGAAGACCACGCCCCATGAGGGAGTGGATGGAGCAGAAAGAGCAGTCATAAGGACAGCTGCGGCTCGTCAGAATGGGCACCGACATCTTGATATTCAGGCCACGGGGATTGTACCAGGTACTGTGGTCGGTGAAGTATTCTTCGAGATTGAACAGGTCCCAGGCCGGAGTTGCCAGGCTGTCCAGATCCTTCAGGAATTGTTCCCTCGGGGTGCTGATGATATCGTTTTTATGATCCTTGAAACACAGGCCGGGGATATGGCCAAGAGCATGGCTCGGCCCCTTCTGCCAGGCATCGGACAGACCGACAGCCTGGCTTTCGCCTTCACCCAGCACCACGGCGTCAATGTCGGGACAGTTGCGAATTATTTCTTCGGCAAAAAGCGTGGGATGGATGCCGCCGATGGCAATGGATATGCCCGGTTGGTCATCCTTCAGAGCGGCGGAAAGTTTTCGCACGAAGGGAAAGTGTTCCGAAAGCAGGCAATTAATGCCAACCCAACCCGCCTGACCATCGCGAGCTCTTTCTAGAACAACTTTGATGTAGAAGGAATCCGGATCAGAATCAACCGGCGGCTGCAATAAATTCAAGTCCAGAATATACGGATCGTGCCCGCCCTGACGCAGAGCGGCGGCCAAACACAACAGAGAAAGGGAAGGATGTCTGTCCACTCTCTTAACGTAGTCCATGGTGTATGCGGAAACGAGCAAAACCCTCAAATTCAAAACTCCTTTTCCAAACAATTAACACTAAAAACATTTTCAGGCAATGGCCAATCGGCAACCACGCAAACACCTGAATCCCTTTAACTTCACGGAAAAAAGGGCGGCAATGAATACATTGCCGCCCCCCATCCGTGCTTCAGATCATGCAAATCACCGGTAGAATGACTTCAAAGTTCCCCAGGTTTTCTCATCAGTTGCAACGGTCCCGGTCGTCAGGCAATAAGCCAGGTCCAGTCCCATGCCAGTGTAATGGGAACTGCTGGTCCAGCGAGGATAACCCCAATCCACCGCATCAACTGCGCCATCACAAGCTCCATAAATATCGTCGTAATCGGTGATTCCCACTCCGCAGAACGGCTCCGCGCCACCCCAGTTGTTATCCACAAAAGCGCCCAGGCTCATCTCACTTTGTACCACCAATTCCTGGGGCAGAGTCAATGAAACCAGGTACACACGCCAGCTGCCGTCATAAACCATTTCCTTGGGGATGTCGGCCCATGGGAAATAGAAGGTCACGTCCGGCTCCAGAGAAGGCAGGCATTCGCTGTTGTAGAAGTTCAAGACCACGCCGTCCGGATCAATCCAGTCGCCATAAAATTCACCCACATACAGACTGACTTCACTGATAACCGTGCCCAGATATTCACTGGGAATGTCGTCGGCAAACTCGCTGCCGAAACCGGTGCTAGCCTGGTGCACATTGAAATAGGGGTTCAGGGGCTGGCAATGAAAGGCATCTCGGGAAGGGGCTTGGCCGATGGGCTCCTTGGCACCAAAAATGAGAGGCCCGTCGGCCAGAGCCAAAGTGGCGTTCACTAAAAGAAGAAGAGTCAGGATGGCGATAACCTTTTTCACGATTTTACCTCATTGTTTTGCCTGTTTCAGCGTAATAATCAATTCCTAGTCCCACAGTAGCATAATTATCACATTTTAGGGAAATATCCTGGATCAGCCCGCTGAATTCGCTTCCAGGGCCCCTTTACACTATATTTGGGCGGTTAAAAAAACCCATCAGTCCCCAAATGGAGGTCCGACCTTGCGCCTGAACAAACTGCTGCCCATGCTGATGTTGACCATTTGCCTTGTTTCCCCGGCTGTGGCTCAGGAAGCCGCCGTGGAGCAACACCCATTCTCCATTCATGACATGTTAGCCATGGAGCGCATCAGCGACCCGCAAATCAGTCCCGATGGCCAGTGGGTCGCCTTCAACGTGCGCAGCACCGACCTGGAGGCCAACCGAGGCCGCACCGACATCTGGCTGGCCAGCACCGACGGCAAAACCACCCGCCGCCTGACCGCCGATCCCGCCAGTGACTGGAATCCCCGCTGGTGCCAGAACGGCACCATCTTCTTCCTCTCCACGCGCGATGGAAGCAGCCAGATCTGGAACATCGACCCCACCGGCGGCGAGGCCCGGCAGATCAGTCATCTGGCCCTGGACGTGGGCAATTTCGAGATTTCTCCCACCCTGCACAGCTTCGTCTTCTCCATGGAAGTTTATCCTGGAATGACTCCGGCGGAAACCGTGGCCCGGGATGCGGAAAAAGCAGCCGACCCGGTCACCGGCATGATCTACGACGAGCTCATGTTCCGTCACTGGGACACCTGGGAAGACGGCAAACGCAGCCACATCTTCCTGCTCGACGGCATGAACCCCGACGCAGAGCCTGTGGACCTGATGAAAGATCTGGACACCGATGTGCCCACCCGTCCCTGGGGCGGCAGCGAAGAATTTGTCGTCTCTCCCGACGGCAGCGAAGTGATCTTCACCGCCAAAATTCTGCCTGGCAGCGAGCCTGCCTGGAGCACCGACTACGACCTGTACGCAGTGCCCACCGACGGCAGCGGCACCATCCGGTGTATCACCGAAGCCAACGAGGCCTGGGACACCGAACCGGTGTTCACCCCCGACGGCAAAACCCTCATCTACCTGGCCATGGACCGCCCTGGTTTCGAAGCTGACCGTTTCCATCTGGAACTCATGAACTGGGAAACGGGTGAAAGCCGCCGCATCGATTTTGAATACGATGGCCTCGGTCTCAGTCCCCACGGTCTGAAGTTCAGTGGCAACGGGAAAACCGCCTACTGCACCGCCGGCTTCCTGGGCCAGCGTTCTCTGTTCAAGTTGGACATGAAATCCGGCAAGGTGACCATGGTTCATAAAATGGGCCGTCACTCTAGTCTGGGTCTGCTTAAAGGACGCATCCTTTTCGGAATGCAAAGCCTGAAATCGCCCACCGAGCTGTTCACCATCAAGCCCAACGGTAAAGATCTCAAGCAGATCACCAGCCTCAATGGTGAAAAATTAGCC
>JAUUYW010000224.1 GCA_030590265.1 Candidatus Krumholzibacteriia bacterium | reverse complement strand
GGTCAGAGAGGGCAAGTATCTGCGGCATATCAGTCTGGAAAAACCCCTTGAGATCCGGGTGGACGGTTTGGCTGGATTGGGACTCATCAAGGTTGGAGGCACCAAGTGAAAGCTACCGAAAAACTACTGGGCGATCTCAAGGAGCGAGCCAAGGAACTGAGTTGCCTTTACCAGGTGGAAAAACATCTCAACCAGGGCGACCGGGACTTGTCCGAAGTGATGAACGATGTGGTGCAGGTTATCGGTTTGGGTTGGCAGTTTCCTGAGTATTGTGAAGCGACCATCACCATCGAAGGTGAAACCTGGGAGTCGAGCACTTTCGAAGCAAGCCCCTGCGTTCTGTCCAACAGCATCAATGTCCAGGGCGAGTCCGTAGGAGAGCTGAATGTTTATTACACAAAGCAAGGCCCCGAAGAGGCGGAAGGGCCCTTCTTGATTGAAGAGGTCCGTCTGATCAAGAGCCTCGCTGACAGGTTGGGTCACTTCATTCTCTTCAGAAAAATCCAGACTCTGGGTAAAAAATGGCGCGAGCTGGATGAAATGTCAGAGGAGAAAAAGAATCCCAATTGGCAGGTTGTCATTGACCTGCTTCGCGAAACGGATGATTCCCTCTTTGTTCGTATTTCCCGAAAAATGTTGAATTTCCTTTGCTCCATCGGCATTGCCGAAGCACAAACCATGCTGCGGGAACTGGATCTGGATTTTGAATATCTGGAGACAGATGTTGGTGAAGTCAACGTACCGGGAGAAATGCTTCCCACCGACCGTTCGCTTTTGCTTTCAGGAAAACCATTTGAACTGGCGGCCAAGTATGTTTCGGGTGAGGAAATCATTTTCTATGTGCAGAAATGGATTCAGGCCGAGAAGGCGTCAGCTTTTCTCAATGTTCTGGACAATCCTCGCTCAACCCTGAGTGAGATACAGGATGCTTTGCGCCGTTTCCAGCTCTCTGCCCCTGATGGCTCGGGTCTGCCCGAATCGACCATGAAAAGTGTCAGGGTGGTCCTCACCCAACGCATTCTCACCGAACAACTGGAATTTGTTCAAACCGCCAAGGACCATGTGGCTGTTTCTTTTTTCAGTGATCTGATGGACCGAACCATCATGCCCACGGTTAGCCACGGCAAGCTGGGAGGCAAGGCTGCCGGTATGTTGCTGGCCCATTGCATCCTTCTGAATCGGGCCGGGCAAGAGGATTCAAAAGATGATGCCGTTGCCAAGTCCCTCGCCGATGTGAAAATACCCAAAACCTGGCACATTGCTTCCGATGCTGCTCTTGAATTTATAGCCTACAACGACCTGGAAGAAGTGCTTCACCAGAAATACAAATCCATTGATGAGGTAAGACGAGATTATCCAAACATCATTCGCCTGTTCAAGAATTCCGCATTCCCCCCTGCCCTGGTTCACGGAATGGCTTCGGCCCTGGATGATTTTCAGGGTAAACCTCTTATTGTGCGCAGTTCAAGCCTGCTGGAAGACCGCGCCGGTACAGCATTTTCGGGAAAATACAAAAGCCTGTTTCTGGCCAACCAGGGGTCGAAAAAAGAATGTCTGCAGGCGGTTCAGGATGCCGTTGCTGAAATCTACGCCTCCATGTTCGGACCAGATCCTATTGAGTACCGGACCGAACGCGGGGTGCTGGAATTCGATGAGCAAATGGGGATCCTCATTCAGGAAGTGGTGGGAACACGAAAAGGGAAGTACTTCTTTCCGTCTTTCGCCGGCGTAGCTTTTTCCAAAAACGATTTCCGCTGGTCCCCCAGAATCAAGCGTGAAGATGGGTTGGTGAGGTTGGTTCCCGGCCTCGGCACCCGGGCAGTGGATCGCACAGGTGATGATTTTCCTGCCCTCATTGTGCCAGGCCAACCAGAGCTCCGGGTCAATGTGGCCGTTGATGAAATCATCAGGTATTCACCCAACCAACTGGATTTGATCAACCTGGAAACCAACTGTTTCGAAACCATCGCCATTGAGGATCTGATGCTGGAATTGGGTGGCAACTACGATGGGTTGCCAATGGTCTTCTCCATCCTGAAAGAGGGTCGCCTGATCCGGCCCGTCAGCCTCATGCTGGACCCGAAAAAGGAACAACTTTATCCAACCTTTGAGGGGTTGCGCAGCGCACAGAGTTTTCTCCCGCAAATCAAGAACATCCTGGAGATCCTTGAGGAAACCTTGAAAACCCCGGTGGATGTGGAATTTGCTCATGACGGCGAACATCTCTATCTCCTGCAATGTCGTCCCCAGGGACAGTCCGACATTGCCGCCCCCGCGCCCATTCCCCAGGATCTTCCTCGGGAAGATATTCTTTTTTCTGCCCAAAAATTTGTTTCCAACTGTCGCATCGAAGACATTGAGTATCTGGTGTATGTCGATCCGGCCAAGTACGGCGCTCTTGCCACAAGGGACGAGATGAAGGCCGTGGGACGAGCCGTGGGGCGGTTGAACAAACTTCTACCCCGCAAGCGTTTTGTACTGATGGGGCCGGGCAGATGGGGCAGCCGAGGCGATATCAAACTCGGCGTGAATGTAACCTATGCCGACATCAACAACACGGCCATGCTCATCGAGATCGCCCGGCAGAAAGGGAGCTACGTCCCGGATGTGAGTTTTGGCACCCACTTCTTCCAGGATCTGGTGGAAGCCAGCATCGGCTACCTGCCTCTCTATCCTGATGAAGAGGGCAATCAATTTGCGGAACTGTTCCTCACTCGCGCCGACAACATGCTGGCCGAATTGGCCCCCAAATATGCGGACCTTGCCGACACCCTTCATGTGATCGACGTCAAACAAGCCACCGATGGACGCATCGTAAAAATCCTTCTCAATGCAGATCTTGACCAGGCTGTAGCCTGCTTTTCGGAACCCGGCATTGAAACAACTCCCGAAGCCGCCCCAGATGTTGGCCGTATGCGGATGCCGGTTCACTATTGGTTATGGCGCAAACAGATGGCAGAACGCATTGCCAGGGATGTGGACCACAAGGCATTTGGGATTGAGGCCATGTACCTGATTGGCAGCGTAAAAAATGCCATCGCCGGCCCTGCCAGTGATATCGATCTTCTCATCCATTGCAACGGTTCAAAAGAGCTTCGCAAAGAACTCATGAGCTGGCTTGATGGATGGAGCCGCTGTCTTGATGAAATGAATTACCTGAAAACCGGCTACAGATCTGACGGGCTGCTGGATGTGCACATCGTCACCGACGAAGACATCGCCAACCGCTCGAGTTTTTCCATTAAAATCGGGGCTGTGACCGATGCAGCTTATGAGTTGGATCTGGAAGGATCCTGAACCGAGTTCAAGACTCAATCAGTTCAAGTGTGGCCTGAGAAGGTTGTTCAGGATCAAACCTGATCAGGGCCAGAGCCGGGGTCTCGTTGGCTGCAGAAAATGAAGTGGTGAAGCCAAATTTTTCCTGCCATTTTCCGGTCATGGCCCGGCTTTCATGGACATGCCCGTGAAGGGTCAAAAGTGGCTGTTTTTCCTGAATGAATCTTTGAATGGCAATGCTTCCGATGTGAACATCCAGGGGTGCGTGGTCCACCATCTTGCCATCAAGGGCCGCCCTATCGAGGTTGCAATTGTAAGGTGGGCAATGGCTCAAAAGGATGGCGCGGGTGTAGTCTTTCTCCTGTCCCGCAAGTTTTTCAAGTTCGAGTGCAATGGTGGTGAACCGGATTTCCCTACCGCTGGGACCGGCGGTGCGACCACCTTCCTCCGGGGAAACACAGCCTGGATCCACGAACATTGAAACGTCGTACCGCTCCCAGTCCTTCAGCATGAATGGTGAGGGAGGAATGCACGAATAGCCAAAAATAGTGAAATCTTCCCAGACTATCTTGCGATCGTGAATGTATTGCCAAAGGTCCAGGTCCTGCCCCTGTATCAGTGCAGGTTCACAAGCCCTCGGGTCATCATTGCCGAGGATCAGGAATACTTTGGGATACCGGAAGCCGATTTTTGATTTGATTGCGGAAAATTTGGGAATGAGATAATCGGTGATGAAGTCCGTTTGCTCCAAGTTCTCCTGCCAGGAGAAGTCCATGCCATGGGGAAGAAGGTCACCGCCCAGGAAAACGGCGGCGGGTTGTTCCTTCAAAATCCGCTCCAACAAACACTCATACCGGTGCAGACTTCCATGAAGATCGGAAACAAAAAAACAGTTGAGCATTGGATTTCCTGACGATTGAAAGCCCATTATTCCACAACTGAAATATCATGGTTTTTCTCTTCCGTTTCAAACAAAAAAGGTTCCCCGGATACAATTTCCAGGGAACCATTTTTAAGTTAAAACTCGTCATAGTTTTAAGAACGGGCTGCTTCCTGCTTGGTGGCCTGGATGATAGCCTCCTCAGCCAATGGTTCCTTCATGGACCCGGTGCCCAAAGCATGAAAATGCCGGGCCTGATCGAATCCACCCACCAAAAGGGTGCTCAAATCCAATTGTGAGTTCAAACCAATGGATAGCGGGATATTCCACTTGCGCTTGAAAATTTCCCATTGGATTTCCAGTTGAATTAGACGCTCTTCAGTGACGATGGCGCTAGGATCCGCACACTGATGGTGCACATAACAACCGCGCGCGATGAGGCAATCGTACCCTGCCATATGAGCCCGCATGCTGTAGTCGTTGAATTCGTAAAAACCGCCTTCGAAGCGGGTGTCCAGACCACCGATGCGAGCTAACAGTTCCCGCTTGATCAGCAGACAGAATCCGCCGAGGCGCATGGTTCTGGTCTGGTCGCTGGCATGCTGCATCATCTGCCGGTTGGCAAAGGTTTTCAAGCCGTCGAGGGTTTTCACGTCGTAGTCCACGGCGGGAACCTGTTGCATGCCGTTCATGCGGTTGGTCACTGGACCCACCAAACCGGCCTGGGGGTTCATTTCCGCCGTGCCGATGAGGGTTTCCAGCCAACCGGTGGTCACCACCACCTGACGGTCTAGCATCACCACATGGCGGCCTTCACACAGACTGAAAGCCTGGTTGATCATCTGCGCTTGGGTAGCCTTGTCGCCACCAACCACCAACTGGCAATTGCTATGCTGACGCGCCACCTCGGTGAGGTATTGGTTCATTTCCAGATCCGTTCCGGAATCCAGAATGAGCAGTTCATGGCAGGGATCGGTGTTTTCCAGCAACGCCGCAATGCAGCGACGGGTGGCACCCAAATCATCCATGGTGGGAATGATGACCGAAGCCGCAGGTTTGTTTCGCTGCCCCTGAGGATCGACGGTTCCTCGGGCCGGAGCAGTCTGGAAATTGATCATGGGTTCCACATACGGTTTGATGACCATACCCTCGGGAGATGTGCCGCCTCCAGACTCTTTGACCAGAAAATCCGGACGCACCCGATCTTGCCAGGTTCGTCCCAGGATGGCCATGTCCCGCTCGTGATTGGCGAAGTCGGCATCCTGCCCACCTGCGCGCAACCTCGTCATGATGGATTCCGGTTGATACACACAGGACCAACCGCGGTGTCCCAGGCGCAAACAAATGTCCACACCTGCGGGATCACCTGCATAATCGGGCCGATGCTGAATGTGCTCCCGACCAAGACGTCCGGAAAAACCACCCACGGCAAAGAAGGATGTAGCCCGCACCATGATCGCTTCGCCGGCCAATGCCTGCATCAGCATGGCCCGCTCGGCCGGTGCGTGATTGCCGGGACGTCCGGCGTGAATACTTCGCGTGCTCAAACGCGGACGAGCCGTTTCAGTGGCGGGCCATTGCAGCAAGGCCAAACCGGCATGATCCAGAGTACCGTCTGGCAACAAAATCCGACCGGCTACGGCAGCCAATCGTGGGTCTTTTTCCAGAGCTCGCAGGAGCGATTCCCACCAGTGGGGCGCCACTAGCATACCCGGATCAACAAACATAAAATGACGACCAAAAGCGGCATGAGCACCCTGGTTGCGGGCAGCCGTGCGACCTTTGTCTTCGCCGGAAAAGAAAGCCCTGATTGTGCCCTTTTCAGCCTGTC
>JAUUYW010000390.1 GCA_030590265.1 Candidatus Krumholzibacteriia bacterium | reverse complement strand
TTAACCGGGGATGCGGAAAATCTCGCCGCTAAATCCCATATTCACCAAACTTCGGAGGATTACCATGAAAGCTTTGTTAATAATGATTGCCACGCTGACTCTGCTTGCCACGGGAGCTATTGCGGAAATTGTGACAGTCGAATTTTTGGATCTGTTGAGTACAACCAAATCAACCAGGGAGTGTTTGCGGACGTGAATAGCGGCGATGACGTTTACGCCATCTTCACCCTGGATTCCACGGTCTGGGAGGATAGCCCCAATGGATATGGTGTTCGGGGATATCCAATTGACCAAGCTTCCTTCCAACTGACCATAGGTTCGGTTGGACCTGTTGCTTTGCTCAATCCTCAACCTGATGGAGAGATCACCTATTTCAATCTTCGCAACGACGATCCTGCTGCCGATGGCTTTTTTATCGCCAACCAGCTGGAGTGGGACAATGTTTTGCCCAAGCTGGAGGTTCCTGGGGGGATCGATCCCTATTTTGGTTTCCACTGGACCGTTGGTTACACTGGAGACACCTTTCCCTCCTTGGACATCATGGAGGCACTTGGAAGCTATGACTACACAGGTTTGACCAGCTTCTACACCACCATTGCCGACTCATGGGCCGATGCCATGGGACTCGAATTTGTTCAGACGATATTCTCCACCCAGACAGTGGCTACTGAATCCACCACCATGGGCTCCATCAAGGCCCTGTATCGCTAGCCAGGAAATTGCCTGGTCAAAAAACACCCCTCGCATTCTGATAAAATCAGTTTGGAGGGGTGTCTTTTTTCACCTATAAAGGGTCCCGCATTCGGCCCTAAAAACAGATATTGGCTTAAGGCAGTGGAGGAGGAAAATTGGCCATTATTTGAGCCACAACATCATTGATCTTGGCCTGCATCTCTTCAGGCGACTTTTGCGTTTGATCCACAACACCCTTGCCGGTTCCCCGCCAGACCAGGTTGTGGGTTTTTTCTTCCACCAGGTCGATGATCATCTGGCCTTCCTGGTACTGATAGACATCCATCTGCCGTCCACCGTAACCCCAATAATAATCGGAATAGCGGTAACCCCAGTCGGTAACCTGAATTTTTTCCTGGGTGCCAAGATGGAAAACGACCAGCAGGTCTGCATCTCCTTCAGTCTTGGTCAGACCTTTGGCCTCCAATTCATACTCCACGGCACTTTTGATGCGATTGCTGAGCAGGCCACTGCGTTGACTGGCTCGGTTTGCATCCTGGACCTGGGTGGGGTTGTCGGGATCGGGAGCCCATTTGTAGGTGCGGTATTGGACAAAGTTGGTGGTGGTGTCGTAGTCATAGTTGACGTTGATGGTGGAACATCCAGCCAGGAACAGGCTCATGGCCAATCCCAGAATCAATGTTCTGGTGAGTCGATGCGACATGGTCATTTTCAATTCTCCTTGATGAGGTTGGTTGAATTTATGATACGGTTTATGTTGGCCGCTGGCCATGGCTTTTCATTCCTCAACTGTCCCAAAATCCAGATTGAACCCAATCAGGAATTTGAGTCTTTGAAAGGTGAATTCGGTTTCAGGATAGTCCCCATAGTCGTCATCGTTTTCACCAGGGTTGAAATACAGGAATTGATCGGTGGTCTCACTGCCATAGGAATATCCCAGCCCCGAGGTGAACTCGATATTCATGAATTCAAAAGAGGCGCCCATGTTGAGGTGCCACAAATTCCAAATGGCCATCATGGAAGTAGAGTCCTGGTTGGGGTCCATGACGCTCTTGTCGGTCCAGAAGCTTGTGTAAAGAGTAAACGTTTTGGTGAACTGGTGTTTTCCGGCCAGGCCCCAATTGAGGATGGGGCGGGCGGCATAGCTGACATCGTATTCCAGAATTGTTTCAGGGTTGGATTGCGACCGAAAGCTGTCCGGGGACAAAATGTCAAAAGACTCCGTTCCATTGAACCACTCTGAAGAGAAATAGATGGCGGACGAGCCAAAGTGATAGGCCGCACCCACAGCAAGGGAAAGGGGCGATTTGAAGTTGGGCGACAGGCCTTCCTGATAATTGACAGCCAAGTATTGGGAATCAGCACCGTCGGGTGAAGATTCAAGTCCGGAAATGGATTGGTCATGGTGCACGGAGCCATCACCGAACAACCCGAAGCTGGGTGTGGTGAGAGTCAACCCAAAGGATATCGGGGAATAATTAAAAGCAAGTCCGGCTTTGGCCAGGGCCCTGATGTGCCAATAGGTGGAATAGTCCATGTCGTAATAGTGAGCAAAGTTCTGATCACTGTCCATGCCCTTGACCATCAACTGGGCCCGTTGATTTTGTTTGCGCAAGGCGGCGAAAGGTGTGATGCCGGCATAGATGTTGTCGCCGATCCGTTTGGCAAAGGTCACTCCAGCCCAATATTCACTCAGGGAAACCCGGTGGTAGGCTTCACCGCTGAACCAAACGTTGTCACCGGGTGGAGGAGCCGGATTATCGTCAACCCGAATACCGGAGGAGTCAAACTCGTATTTGATGCGTTGCATGTAGGAAAAGGCGATGGCCACTTTGTCATCACTGATGGTGGTGTTGAACTTGGCGCCAAAATACCCGGGACTGGGGGTGACATGATCGCTGCTGGGAGTGGCTCCCCGTCCCAAAGCTTCAGTGGTTTTTATGGAATAGGCTTCGAAGGCCTTGGTGGTCAACAGAACTCCGGGTTGTTTTTCCAGGGCCAGCCAGGCGGGGTTGTAATATGTGGAGCTCAGATCACTGGGCGCGCCAACAACCAGGCCACCCAACAATTGAGCCCGGGTGCCATATTGGCTGTCCCACATTTGCGAGTCCTGGGCCAGGGAGGCCGTGGCCATCAGGACCAGGAATATCAGAAGCAAGCCGGAATGTCGTTTCATTGAGATTCACTTTCGACAAGAATTTCTTCCCTGCGTCCATCCCACCCTGAAGGTGCCCTTGAATTGTCGTCACCATGAAATCCACCCAGCCCGCCTAAGCCAGGCTGGCCAATTTCAAAAATACAATCATCATCCACCACCGGGACAAAAGTTCCCAGAATCCAAAGTCCGATGCTGTCGCCGCCATGCCCGCCGGCACCGCCGCCGCCATCACCTCCTCTGCCACCCTGCCCGCCATTGCCTCCGGCACCAACTTCTGCGTTGCATTCCGTTCCACCCAGGCCACCGGGCAAGCCAGGGCCACCCAAACCCCCACTTCCACCATCGCCACCGGCACCGCCATTGCCGGTCTGGAAAGTGCAGCTTGAAAACCGCACCAGGGAATTGTTGCAGATGACGGCCAGGCTGGGGTAGGCATTTTCTCCGCCATTGCCTCCGTTGCCGCTGTGTCCGCCTTGGCCTCCGGCACCTCCTCCATTGCCCGTACCGTTGGTGCTTCCACCACCACCGCCACCGCCACCGCCGCCCATGTATCCATCGTGTCCATAATCGCCTCGAAGTGGGCTGATGGTGCGCAGGGCGGTGCCGCGGAGATAGACTCTGCCAGCTGCGA
>JAUUYW010000126.1 GCA_030590265.1 Candidatus Krumholzibacteriia bacterium | reverse complement strand
GATCGGCCCCAAACATACCAAGGTCGAAGTGGTTATCCCGCGGGATAACGGTGACTGGTACGTCTACACTGCAAAAAATGAGCATGTGATGAACTAACAAGGCGACCAATTGTTGGAGCTCGCTGTGATGACATCCCATGGCGGGCTCCGGCGCTCTGTGCCTTCGATGAGAAGGCACTCCTTGTCAAGCGAGTTCACGATCCGGCAGTTCCGATGCAACTTGTTCAATCAGGGCCAACGCTTAAGAACGTTTATCCGGAAATTGATTTGATAAAAACAATTTGCTGTTCCAACTCTTAGTGATTGAAGTAGAATGGATCCAGGGTTTAGGAAGGCAGAGACGGTCAAGATCTCAGTATCATTTCAGAAATGGGTTCATTGCGGAAAGGAGAACGATAAGTGCTCCGAATATTTATTAACCGATACCTGCCGACACTTAGTCATCTATTCATACTGGCTGTGGTTTTTTTTATCCTGCTGTTTTCACCCCAATCTTCCAATGCCAAAAAGCCAGAGGAACTCGACTGGATTCGACTTCAGGCCGATGGCATCGTTGTCTTCAGCAGTGCGGACGAGGAAAAGTCACGCGCCATCGTGGATGGGTTGTTGCGGTTCCGCGACGATTGCATGGCTTTCCTGCCGGTGGACCCCTTCGAACCACCGACTCCGGCTTTTATCTACCTGCTGAGCAATGAGTCGGCCTATGAAAACATCTGCAATTCTTCGAGTGCCTCTTCCGGTACTGCAGGGGTGTTCAATCAGGCCGTCGATGCCAGCTATATTGCCATTGACCTTACTGCCGGTTCCGCTGGCCTGGCCACAGTTTATCACGAGTACTTTCATTTTATTGCCAGACATACCATGCCGACGCTTCCTCTCTGGGCCAATGAGGGGCTCGCGGAATTCTTCAGCACGTATGAGTTTAAAGATGATCATGGAATTATTGGACACCCGATCAAGAACCATGTGAAAAAATTGTGGTCTGAAGAACCCATGCCGTTCGTAGATTTATTTGCAGTGGACCACAGGTCGGACGACTATCACAGTGGTCACCGTGTTGCACTTTTTTATGCACAGTCATGGGCTGTCGTCCATAGCCTCCTGACCGGCACTTCGGCCGAACGTGAAGGATTCCAGATGTATCTGGCGGCCCTGGCTCAGGGAATGTCCGCTCAGGCTGCAATGATCGAATCTCTGGATTTGGACGAGAAGCGTATAATGGACCAGCTCCAGCGTCGTAAGAAAGACCTGGAACTGCCAATCCTTACTCCCGAACAGAGACTTGCCGAAACGGTGGTCTGGGTCACGGATGAGCCCGGTTCTGCCGAAGTCCTGAGCGCCATCGGCATGTTCACTGTACGGATGCCACGAACTATGCCCGAGGCCCCACGGCATTTCTTCAAAGAAGCTCTGCTGCTTGCTCCCAACAGCTTTATGCCGCACTTAGGTCTCGCACTGGTAGAACGAAATGAGCATGGTGATCAGTCCCGGGCAAGCTTCGCCCGGGCTCGCGAACTGGCTCCCAACGAACCTTTGGTCCTGGACGCATACGGTGAATTTCTTACCGATCAGTACGACCAGGCAAGGGCCAGCGAAGCAGACACGCCGACTTCAGATATTGAGCTTGCCCGTGAACTTTTCCTGACCAGTCTGAGCAGCAATCCCGATGGGTCGCGTGCGCTGGTGGGTTATGCCATGAGCTATCATTATGAAGATGAGATACCTGATGATGTGATCGGCGCCCTGGACAAGGCCATCAAAAGTTACCCACCCCGTATCGAACTCCTCATGGCCAAATGCACTTACACGGCAAGGCTTGGAAATCACGAAGAAGCATGGGTGTTGTTCAGGGGAGAGTTGCAGAAAAAACGACCAGGACGTGAAGTGATTCAATCGGTTTCGACCACGTTGTTGAACGAGGCTCTGGTGGATGCCTACAATACAGCACAGAGTGGAAAGGTGGCAGAAGGCAGACAGATTCTTGAGCTTGCACTGCAACGATACGGAAGCAAACGAACCAGCAGGGAAGCGTGGGAGCAGTTTGCTGAGGCTGAGTTTTACGGGCACCACAATCGCCTGGTTGACCGCTACAACCAAGGCATCGATGCCATCAACGAACAGGACTTTGCAAGGGCCTTGGATCTTCTGGAGGAAGTAGCCACAGCAGCGGTCGACTCGACACTCCGCAGCCTGGCTGTTGATGCCTGTGATTACATCCGGCCCCGGGTTAAGTAATCTCAGCAATCAACCCCGAGCATCCTTCATCATGTATTCCAATTCCTCCATGCGTGCACCGTAGTCCCCAGCAAAGCTGATGACACCCTTGACCAGGGATTCGGTATCAATGCCAGCGCTTTCACAAACTTCTTCCAATGAACCGCCGGGACGCCATTGGTCGTCCCAATCGCTGCTCATGGCGTAACGATCAGCCAAGGGATTGAAGTTCCAGTCACTCATGGTTCTGCGTGCGGTGTTGGTGATGAATGTACTGTTCAGCTTGTCGCCAGGGGTCAGAACCTTGTCACGATATTCATCATCCTGCATCGCAAATAACTGAGGACTGGGCACAGCCACAATCTTAACATTCACACCGGCTTCATCAATGGCAGGCAAGGCGTTGATCAAGTTGTAGGTGCTCATGGTTCCCTGCACCAGGATGACACCTTGCTTGGGCATGCCATCCTTGTAGTCACGCAAAATGTAGGCACCCTTGGCGGCTTCCAAATGCGAACCGAGACCCAACTCTTGACGGTTGGGAATGGTTACGCCGGGACGAGTCAGGTGGATGGCGATAATGGCCTTGTCGGTCTTCATGGCAGCAGCCAGCATCACCGGCACTTCGTTGTGCTCCCAGGGATGCAGGTTGATGACCGCGCCATCGGGGAACAACTGGGTATTGGCCGGGCTGAAAATACCAAAGTGAGTGCGACTGTCTTCAGCGGTTTCAGGTCCGCTGTGACCGGCCACCCAAATGGTTTTGCCCAGTTTCAATTCGCAGTCCTGCTCCAGCTGGCTGTACAAACGCATGGCACCGTACTTCAGATAACTAAAAGATGCATAGGTGCTGCTCGCAGTGTAGAAACCGTTGAATTCCTCTTCCGGATTGGCGGACATGTTCACCGAGGCAGCCCCGGCCATGATGCCGGCGTTGGCAAATTCGGTAATACCCTGGGGCATAATCACCCCATCAGTGTTGGTATCCCGATCATACCAGCCACCATTTTTCATATCGCCAAAGTCGGCACCAAATCCCGAGATGTTGGTGGAGCCAGCCAAATCGGCCGAGCAAACCATGAACAAGGGGCGGCCATAATTCTTGAGGCAATAGCTGTTGATGAAGCTGCCCCATTTGGCAAAACCGGCCCGGTTGGGAGACTTGGTCCCAGGGGCGGCCCACATCTCTTCAGGGTAGCTGTCCACGTCGAAGAGCGAGCTGTCGTTCAGGGGATTCTTGTTTTCGGGAAGACTGAAACTGTCGATGCTTTCAGGCACGCTGTCACCCAGTTCAACCAGGCGGTTGGCAAGGTATTCCACCAGCTCATCGTTGCCGCGCAGCACATCCAGGGCCACGTTCATATTGTTGGCAAATTGCTGGCGCATTTCACCGGCATCGGCTGGGGCAGCTTCGTTGGTGCCATCCCAGGTCACGCCGTATTTCTCGGTGAAGTCGGCCCGGCATTGCCAGAAAAGATCGTTGTTGCGCTTGTGAGGGGCTCCGTGACTGTCATATCCCGTGAGATGGTAGCCGCGTCCCTTGATAGTTTTTCCGAACATCAGGCCCGGGCGCAGGGGAGTGTTGTCGCCGTGGGCCATTTCTAGCAAGGCGCTGGTGACATCATCCCAGTTGCTGCCGTCCTTGGCTTCGTGGATATCCCAACCGTAGCTGGTGAACCAGTCGCGAGGGCTGCCGTGAACGATGCTGCTGTAGCTGTGGGGATCGATGCCGTAGTCGTTCCAGTCGAGGATCATGTGCAGGTTGTCCAGGCCCAGACCGTAGGCCGAGTTCTTGGTCTCGTGCCAGCAACCGGCGGTGTGGCCGCCTTCGCCTTCGATGCCAAAAACCTTGACTTCACTCAGGCCGGCGCGCTTCAAAGCGAAAGCTTCACCGGCGCAAACGGGAGCGCCGTGGCCGCTGGGACCGGTGTTGAACTTGCAGAAGAGGTTCTTTTCAGCCATTTCGGCGTGACCAGGCAGGCCGCCAACATTGCGGAAGTCGAGAATGTCATTCCAGGTCAGGGTGCGTTCGGCACCCCCGGCCACGAGATATTTGTCGTCGCCGGTCTTTTCGTGCATCAGGCGTAGGGCTTCGTTGAAAGTGCTCAAAATGGCGTAGACCAAAGGAACCGTGTGACCGGCCACCAGCACAAAACGATCGGCAAATCGTTTTTCAGGATGACGAATATCCCAGCGCATGGCACCGCTGAGCAGCAGACTGATCATGTAATGAGCTTTGGAACGGCTACCGCCAGGATGCCCGCTTTGCCGGTAATTGAGCATCAGGTCGATCTGCTGATCGATGACATCCTTGAGAATTTCCCATTGGGCGAAGTT
The DNA here is from genome assembly GCA_030590265.1 of Candidatus Krumholzibacteriia bacterium. Lineage (GTDB taxonomy): Bacteria > Krumholzibacteriota > Krumholzibacteriia > LZORAL124-64-63 > LZORAL124-64-63 > LZORAL124-64-63. Next base: position 4,230 of record JAUUYW010000126.1, on the reverse strand, counting down.
GGTTTTCTGGGCCTCGAAAAGACTCCTGGAATCAGACACGGGCAGCTCCTCTCAAACATGAACCGAAAGTTGGGAAAAACTCCCTGTTTCCGGACAAACGCGAATGATGCTCAGAAAATGGTAGATATTAAGTGTGGTTTCAAGAGAGAATAATGCCTGAATTTCGAGTTGAGCACGATGGTGCGGGTAATTGAATTTTAAGCATCAGCCAGGAGGGTTGTTTTGAGTGATATGAACAGCGATAGTCAGGCCCAAGGCCATTATGATATGGGCGGCCCCAGTGGCAATCATGGCATGGGGATGGGATTCGCCAGAACTCTCGGCGACATGAAATTTGTCGGGGTGACGGCCATGATTTATGGCGTCATCAACTGCCTCTCCCTGGCTGGGGCGATCATGGGAATTCCCATCATCATCGCGGCCAATCGCTTTCTGGAAGCAGTGAAAATTCTGGAAGAGTACCGCCGCACCGGGCGCCAGGAGGACCTGGCCACTGGTTTTCATGAATTGGGGCGCAGTTTTCGGCTTCTGAAAATCGTTGTTTTGATCACCATCGCCATGACCATTTTGACTTTTGTGGTGATGTTCCTTTTTGGAGGTATCGCCCTGTTGGCAGGGTTGGCAGGGTCCCAATAGGCTTCGGCTAGTCCAACGCCCTGCCCAGGTGAAAAATCTGCAGGACTGCTGCCGCGGCCCGGGCGTCTTCCTCGGCGCGATGGGCGGTGAAACGGTCCTCGATTTCCATCTTTTTCAGGATGGAAGAAAGATTCATGCCACTGGTGCGGTGCCCGTGGGTGGCCAGCCAGACGGTGGCCACGGCGCGCAGGTCAAAAGCACCCCCGGCGATGTGGCTGCGATAATCCAGATTGTACTCGTTGCATTCCTTGCGCAGCAGAGGCATGTCGTAGTAGGCACCGAAGGCTGCGATGATGGCCTTGTTGCGCGGGCCGTACCATTCCAGGAAGCGGCTGCCAACCTGGGCAAAAGTCTCCTTGTCCGCCACCATTTCCGGAGTGATGCTGGTGATTTCAGTGATGAAGGGCACGATGGGGAATCGCTCCGGGCGCACCAGCTCGTTGAAGGTATCGACAACTTCGAGACTGCGCCGATCCAGTCTGACGGCACCAATTTCGATGATGCTGCTGCGCTCCACGGAGTTGTTGCCCTGGTCTTCGGCGGGACAGGTTGCCTCAAGGTCGATCACCACGATGTCGGTTGTGTAGCGCATTGTTTTTCCAGTCGTTGGCCTCATCAGCCAATTGAAGCGTGCAATTTCTTCGAGTCCGTGTAATCTAACACTGCCAACCGGATTTTGTCACAATTTTACCTCTTGGTCCAGGGTCCAAAGTCAGGAATATCTTGTCGGAACTGTTCGCATTTGAAAGCTTTCATCCCGCCCTCAACGCCGTGGTTGTGGTCGTCTCAATATTGGTGGTGGGTTATGGCGCCAGCATCATGGTGGAGGCAGCTTCACGCATCGCCAAGCGATTGGGCGTTTCAGAGCTGATCATCGGCTTGACGGTGGTGGCCTTCGGCACCTCGGCTCCGGAATTTGCCGTGACCTTGTATTCGGCCTTTGAAGGCAAGGGCGATATTTCCGTGGGCAACATCGTGGGTTCGAATATTTTCAATCTCGGATTTATTCTGGGTGGGTGCGCATTGGTTCGCGCCATCCCAACTACCCGCAAATTGCTTCTGCGCGATGGCTCCGTTCTGGGTGGGGCTACACTCCTGATCCTCGCCCTGGTGGGATGGGATTTGCGTCTCGATCGCCACGACGGACTGCTGCTCTTCATTCTCTTGGTTGTTTATCTGGTCTTTCTTTTCCGCAATCGGCACGACACCGAGGCTGTTGCCGAAGAACCAACAGCGGAGCAGAGGAAAACTTTAGTTCGCGATGTGGTGATCCTGCTCACTGGCATGGTCGGCATTGTGGCCGGAGCTTTCATCATGGTCGAGTCGGCTTCAGCCCTGGCTCGCAGCATGGGCATCAGCGACTGGGTGATTGCCGTGACCATTGTGGCGGCCGGCACCTCGGCTCCTGAGTTCGCCACCAGTCTGGTCGGCGTTTTGAAGGGTCGATACGAGATCAGCGCCGGCAATCTGATTGGCAGCGATATTTTCAATTTGCTGGGAGTGCTGGGAATTGCCGGCATCATGCATCCTCTGGAAATTCCGCACGAGGCACGCATGTCGTTGTTCGCCTTGTGCTTCATGGTTTTTCTGGTTTTGTTTTTTATCAAGACCGGATGGAAAATTTCGCGTCTTGAGGGTGGGATTTTGGTGCTCATTGCCTTGATACGGTGGGTGTTTGATTTTACTCAGCAAGTGCCGCCGCAATAGGATATTGGGGCCAATTATTCTTTTCCAAAATCAAAGGTAGTATTTTCGGCATGCCTGCAACGCATTCAAAAAAGCGTCTTTTGGTGGGGCCGTTTCTGGAAGCTGGGTTATCCGATTACATGGTCGGTGCCTTCGATGATTTCGATACCCTGACTTTTGGCAGCTGGCCCGGAGTTGATATTCGCATTTCGGGACTCCCCGGTCTTCAAGATATTCTGGATTTGTTACCACCTGACTGGTCGCCTGATTTTCTCATTCTTTGGCGGCCGGAGTATGGGTATTTCCCTCCTGGTCTTGAAAATTCGTCTTGCCCGGTGGCCATGCTGATCAGCGATTGGTACCTGGCCTTTTCCGATTCCCTGGAAGCGGCCTGGCGGGTTGATATGGTCATCACCGGAACACGCGGCGAACTCATTTTTCGGGCTGCCGGTTTCGACAATGTGCTGGCCATGCCCATGCTGGGCTACCAACCGGAAATCGATGGGCAATTTGGCCTGCCGGCTGATCAACGGGACATTGACGTGTTTATGGGCGGCAACCCCAACTGGGTGATTCATCGTCAACGCGAACAGGTTGTGGCTGAACTGCTGGACTTGCCCGCTGAAGTGAACCTGCTGCATGGGCCCTTTGTCGACCGTAATACCTACAATCGATTGCTTGGGCGAAGCAAAATCGTGGTCAACCAAACGGTGATCGGCGAGATCAACATGAAGGTGTATGAGGTGGCCGCCGCCGGGGCCTGTCTTTTCGTGGAGGAAGACAATCTCGATATCCGGGATTATCTGGTTCCGGATGAGTCGGTGGTTCTTTACAACCAGGCCAACCTGCGGGAAAAGATCGGCTTCTACCTTAGCCACCCTGAGCAGAGGGAAAGCATCGCCCAGAAGGCCCGTGAGGCCATGGCCCGATTCACCTACCGGGAGAACTTCCGCAACATTGTTGAACGCATCGACGAGTTGAACAAAAGCGGACAGTTGAAGGGGAAACGCCCTTGCTTTGAGTTGTCGCCAGAGGACCTGGCTGCCGGAATGGTGGGGTATTGTCTGCGGCACAACGGCGGGGATTTGCTGGCTCCCATTGCTTTGGGGAATGATCCAGCTTTGAACACAATCAAGGGACAGTTGCTGCAGGCTTCGGCTCATTACCTGGCCCGGCTGGGCAATGATCAAAACAATGAGAATTTGTCCACTTCCAATGACCCGGTATGGCCAACCAGGAAAATCCTGGAGACATACCGCCATGTCCATGACCAGGCTCCGGACTATCTTCCAGCGGCCTATTGTTGGGCCCGGGTGGCGGCGGCCCATCTGGATGCATCGGTGGCTTTGCCCTTGCTGAAGGATGTCACCGAACTTTTGCTCGGCGGGTGCGCCATCCCATTTTCCTGTGCGGATTTTTTCTTCTGGGATCCGGACACACAATATGATTTCGAGCGCAAAGCCTGGGAAACTCTTGAAAAAGGCCAACCGCTGGAAAATGGATTGAGACCATTGATTTTGGAGGATGTCCTGGTTATTGCGGCCCAGTTGGCGACCAACCAGGGGGATTTGAAGCTTTCCGAAGATACTTTGGAACTGGCCGTGGCAAAACACCCCGAAGGGGTTCGCGCAAGGCCGCTGCTGGCCGAATTGATGGCCAGCCAGGGGCAGTGGGAGCGGGCGGTTAAAATGTGGCGTGAGCATTTGCTGGTGCACCCATTGCACCTAGTGGCTTATGAAGGATTGCTGAATGCCAGTTTGCAAAGTGAGGCTGTAGTATTGTCCGACAATGAGATTCAGCGGTATGCCAGGGCCAGAGATGTTTTGAAGTCATAATTTTGATAGGCCTTTTCAAAACCGAAGTTTTTTGGTATGATATCCCTCTCTCAATTGATTTGTGCTGACGTGG
>JAUUYW010000293.1 GCA_030590265.1 Candidatus Krumholzibacteriia bacterium | reverse complement strand
TTGTTTTCCACTATGAGTTGCCGGAGAGATGCAGGCAGTATTATTTCCGTGAGGTTGTAACCAGGGCCCTACCCCGGAACAAAGGGCATACAATGAAATATGCGGCTTGAGGTAGATTTTAGCTGAAGATGAGGCAGTAAATAGAGGACTCTTACATTCTCTGCGGAACAATATAAACAACAAATGCTTTTTAACTTAACCATGGGACATTTCTTAGATTATTTTCATTTTTTCTATTGCAATAATTTGCCACTTATGTCATATTAAAGCATGTAAATGACTTTAAGCTGACAAAGGTAGCACATTATGGAATTCTTTGAAGGTCTCTCCGATGATGCAATTCTTAAGGAACTGGGCCACCGCATTGCCCAGTATCGATTGAATCTGAACATGACCCAGGCAGCATTGGCACAAGAAGCTGGTGTTTCCAGACGGACGCTCCACCGAATCGAGCATGGTGATCCTACCCACATCACCAATACTCTCCGCATTTTACGGGCCCTTGATTTGCTTGATAATCTCGGAGCCCTCATTCCTGAGCCGGCCATCAGTCCAATACAACAGGTCAAAATGCAGGGGAAAAAACGCCAACGCGCCTCTTCACCATCGGAAAAATCAGAACAAAATTCACCATGGTCCTGGGGGGATGATGAATGACTGTTGCCGAAGTCAAACTCTGGGGAAAAACAATCGGTGCCGTAGGTTGGGATGATTCCCTCGGATTAGCCAATTTCGAGTATGATCCGGCCTTTCGAGAAAGCAGTATTGAAGTTGCGCCCCTGACCATGCCCCTGTCGAGCCGGATTTATTCTTTTCCGGCTTTGCCTCGCGATACATTCCATGGGCTGCCGGGACTCTTGGCGGATTCCTTGCCTGATGATTTCGGCAACGCCCTGATCACTGCCTGGCTGGTCAAAGAAGGGCGCGATCCCAGGAGTTTCAACGCCGTCGAGCGCCTTTGTTATACCGGTGACAGAGGCATGGGTGCACTGGAATATTTGCCATCCCAAGGGCCGTCGGCTGAGAAGTCGGATCAGATTGATGTATCGGCCCTGGTGACACTGGCCAGCGAAATCCTTACCGCCCGCAACCAACTTGGCGGTTCATTTGCCCCTACCCATCGACAAGATTCTCTGCAAAAAATTCTGCGGGTTGGCACATCGGCGGGGGGAGCCCGGGCCAAGGCCATCATAGCCTGGAACCCTGAGACAAATGAAGTGCGCTCCGGGCAGGTCAAAGCCGAACAGGGATTCTCTTACTGGCTTTTGAAATTCGATGGCGTTTCGGGCAACAAGGATAAAGAGCTGGAAGATCCCACCGGTTACGGCCTCATCGAGTACGCCTATTCCCACATGGCAAAAGCCGCTGGAATAGACATGAAGGATTGCCGACTGCTCAAAGAAAACGGACGCAGCCATTTCATGACCCGTCGCTTCGACCGCACCGACACCGGTCGCAAAATCCATATGCAATCTTTCTGCGCCATGGAGCATTTCGATTTCAAAAAGGCGGGAGCCCATTCTTACGAACAGGCACTGCGAACCATCCGCAAACTCGAGATGCCCATGGAAAGCCTTGAAGAACAATTCCGGCGCATGGCCTTCAACATTGTCGGGCGCAATCAGGATGATCACGTCAAAAATATCGCTTTTTTGATGGACCAGTCAGGAGCCTGGTCGCTTTCTCCCGCCTTTGATGTGACCTACAGTTACAACCCCAGTGGCATCTGGACCAGCGACCATCAAATGTCGCTCAACGGCAAACGGAATAATTTTGAACTTGCAGATTTTAAGGCCTGCGCAAGGAACGCTTCGATCAAACGTGGGCGGGCGGAAGAAATACTGCAGCAGGTGCATGATTCGGTTTTGAAGTGGAAAGGTTTTGCTGAAGAAGCGGGTGTGGCAGGCGATGTTGCGGCGCGGATTCAAAGTGCTCATCGGATGGATATTTTGGGGTAAATTGTCCGGGCTTGTGAAGCTTCCTGATTCTCAATTCTCAAATATTAGCGATATGTTCGTCTATTTACATGGAAAATTTGCGATTGTTTCTTAATGTTGCATGCATTCTTGCGATTCCCGCCGGCGGGAACATTTCCATCAAACAAGCAATGCGGATGCCCGCCGCCAATCATCATCCGTCGTCACTTTCCAATTGCCCTGCAACCCGGGAACCACAACTGGCCCAGTGCCCAAAGCAGCCACCAAACTCCCGTCATCGGTGAAAGCGCGCTGGTTTTCAGCAGCCCATTGGTGCGCCGAATGCAACAACTCCCATTGAAAAACCTGGGGCGTTTGCACGGCCACCAAAGATTCCCGCTGCAAATAAACCGCGGCAGAATGATCACCATCAATTTGCAGGATGGTATCGGCAACCGGAATCCCCGGCACCGCAGCACCGGATCGTCCTGCCGCCTGCATCAATTTCCCCAGCAACTCGGCAGTGGCAAAGGGCCGCGCCGCATCGTGAACAGCCACCAGATCGCCCGCCTGAGGCGACTCTTCAGCCGCCAAAACCTGCAAGGCATGCCAGGTGCTTTCAGTGCGCGTTACCCCTGGTTTGGCCAGATGAATGGAAGTGCCCTGGCTGGAAATCTTTCCCAATTCACCACGAATCACGTCACCCCACTGGAGATCCGCCGTTACGGTGATGGAAACCACCTTGCCAACATCATCCCCGAGCCTCAGAAATTCCCGCAAACTCACCCCAAACAAAAGCCCTTGTCCGGTTTCGCGAAACTGTTTGGGAGTATCGCCTCCCACACGCAAGCCTTTGCCTCCGGCCAATTGCACCAAATGCAATCGGGATGAGCGACCTGATTGACCACTGGCTGGACGACTGGCTGGACGATCAGGTTCCAAGTTCATCTCACCCCTCCTGCCGAGCCTCGTCAAAGGCCCCCGGATGCACCGCCAAAGCCACGGCCTCTTCCACACTCGTCACGGTGATCAATTGCATCTTGGACCCTTTGAGTCGCGCGTTCAGCTTACCACCGGGATTAGGATCAGCCATCACCACACGCTTGAATCCATGCCGACCCGCCTCCCGCAACCTGGACTCCAGATCCGATACGCCGCGCACCTCGCCCGTCAGCCCTACTTCGCCCAAAACCAGGGTGTCCAAAGGCACCGGTTTCTCACGCAGGGACGACGCCAAAGCCGCCATGATGGCCAGATCGGCTCCGGGATCGTCAATCCGCCCGCCACCGGCCACTTTGACAAAGACATCACATCCGCCCAGATCCAGGCCAGCTCTCTTTTCGAGGATGGCAGCCAACAAGGCCACTCGCTTGTTGTCCACACCCTGCACCACGCGCTGGGGCGTGCCATATCGAGAGGGTGAAACCAGCGCCTGCACTTCCACCAAAAATGTGCGCGAACCATTCTTCACCGCACACACAGCCGAGCCGGGCTCTCCCCCGCGCCGACCGCTGAGAAACAAAACTCCGGCCTGATCCACGGGAAACAAACCATCGCCGCGCATCTCCATCACGGCCAATTCACCAGTGGTGCCAAAACGGTTCTTCACCGCCCGCACCATGCGAATGGGACCGCCGCCACTGCCTTCGAAATAAAGCACCGTGTCGACCATGTGTTCGAGCAGTTTGGGACCGGCCAGATCGCCACTTTTGGTCACATGGCCCACCAGAAAAATCGGACAGCCGGTGCGCCGGGCAAAATCGGCCAGCACTCCTCCACAGTATTTGATCTGGGTGGGACTGCCGGGATAAGAATCGATGTGTTCGCTGTGCAGAGTTTGAATGCTGTCGGCGATGATGATGGTCTTGGTACCGTCCGCCTGGTTTTGCAGCTCGGTGTGCAGGGCATCCAGCAAAGTTTCCAGATGAACTTCCGGCAGGATGGAGAAACCGTCTTCTTTCTCCGGTTTGAAACCGAGCCTTTCGGCCCGCATGCGGATCTGGGCTGGTGATTCTTCACCCGCCACATAAATAACGCGAATGCCTTGATGCACCCACCAAAGACCCAACCCGGTCAGCAAAGTGGATTTGCCCACACCCGGCTCGCCGCCCAGCATGACCACGGATCCTTCCACCAGGCCACCACCGAGCACCCGGGCCACTTCGGTGGGCTCCACGGGTAAACGGTTGGTTTCGGCGGATGATATTTTCGACAATGGAATGGGACGAAGCTTACCGTCCGGACCCACCGCCTCCGGCCAGGCGGCCATGGTTTTGTTGGCAAACCCCACCGGGCCGGAATCACGGGTTTTGGAGGTGAATCCCCGGGAACCTTTCTTGGCCGAAGTGGTCTCAATCTTCATTTCGGTAAAGCTGTTCCAGGCACCGCAGCCGGGACATTTCCCGGCCCAGCGCAGCTCTTCATGACCGCAGTCCTTGCAGAAGAAGCGAGTGTTTTTCTTGGCCATGAGATCCTTTCAAAATTGAACATTGTTGCGGGCAACTACCCGCTCATCAATGCAACGATCGCGCCAGAATACTTATCGATCTTCCCGCTGAGGTTTACCCTGTTCAACATCCGCAGCCTCTACCATCAACTCGATGGCCTTGTCCAGTTGAGGATCCCGGCCGTGCAGACGATCTGCCGGTGTGAGGTCCACTTCAAAATCAGGCAGGCAGCCTTCGAGCTCGTGCACACCTTCCTGGTTTTTGTGGTTGCGTTCGGGATTGGCTT
>JAUUYW010000330.1 GCA_030590265.1 Candidatus Krumholzibacteriia bacterium | reverse complement strand
TTGGCTGAGGCGGTTGCATTGCTGCGGCCCCCGGTCTGGAGGCCATCGCCGATACTTATCTCGACGAAGAAATTGAATTGATTGCCATTGATGTTTGGGACGGCACTCCCGCCCAGGTGGCTATTTTTACCAACAACAGCGGTTGGACCCATCCCACGCTCATGCTCGGTGGCCAAGCCGGCATTATGCCTGCCTACAACTGTGGTTATGACTATGTTTTCGTCATTGGGGGCGATGGCATCATCAAGTGGCGCGGCGGCCCAACCAGCAGCGCTCTGGCCGGCGCTGTTAGCGATGCCATCAGCGAGTTGTCCACCAGCCCGGCACCTGAAGGTGTGGTGGCTCTGCACAGACTTTTGCCTGGTTATCCCAACCCGTTCAACCCCATGACCAGTATTCCCTTTGAACTGGCCGACAGTCAGGGTCAGGTGAATGTGCAACTGGATATTCTGGATATTCGCGGGCGTGTGGTCCGCACCCTGGTGGATGGATTTCGCTCGGGCGGGCAACGCTACATCAGCACCTGGGACGGCACAGACCAGACCGGCCGCAAGATGCCCAGCGGAACCTACATGTCGCGGCTCAAAATTCAGGGTTTGGAACCCCAGGCCAGGTTGTTGACTCTGGTAAAATGATTTTTGAAATTAGTTTGATGGGCCCCGTCACCTTTCGCCAACGGGGCCCTTTTTATCAACATCCTACAAGTTGAATGATGATTCTTTATCACTCACAAACCACGCCCAAACTACTCGCAACCACTGCCATCCCCATCAGCCCCGGGCAAGATATCCCCATGGGCCAGATGCGCCGCCAAGGCTGAAATGTTGATGGTAATGGGTACGTATTGCCCATTTTTCAAGTGACAAATATTCACCTTCTGTGGAGGAATATCTCCACCATGGCTTTGCCCCTGCAAAATCGAACTACCTACCAGAGTGGCCACCCCTGAATCGATATCGATGGTCATGAATGGAACAGCAAGACCGCCCTCATCGCAGCCACTGAAACCCTTCATGGCGGTGGCCCAGAGAACATCATTTTTGTCGAAGGCCATGCCCATGACTTCCATGTATTCCCAATCCTCCTCACAAACACCGGGGATCCAGTTGTCTTCCACACCATAGATGTGAGTTACAAATTCCGATGCCCCGGTCTCGGTATCGAGGGTGTAAAGATCGTTGCCGAAAGTGGCCCACAGCCGACCTTCGGAATCGAAGTCGAGGTCCATCCATTCCGTGTGTCCGGTGTCGCCAACCAGGGTTTTTTCGCCAGTGACCTTGTTGATCCGGTAAAGGTTGCTATCTCCCCAAACATAGATCGGTCCGCCTTCGGGTGCTCCGACAGTGAATCCTGTGGCGTAGAGATTCCCATAGGCATCAAACTCCGGGCCCGCAAAATTGATGTCATGAACCGGGCCGATGGGTTCCACTTCACCGGTATCCAGGTTGATTTTGATGAGCTGTGAAAAGCATTCTTCTTCCACACCGTTGAACCAGTTGTGGAGTGAATACACTGTTCCATCGATGTCGTAGGCCAATCCATAGGGAGTAGCAAATCCGGGATATTCACCAACCCAGCCCGGAGGTGCCGAGGCTACATCCAGAACTGCCATCTGCACTCCTTCACCATCATGCTTGTTCAGGTCCATCACAGCGACAGGGTAAGTTGGTGGTGGCCAATAAATGGTGTTGAAATGGGGTTTGATCTTCCCCCTACCGGCTTTCTCCAGACTACCATCTTGATTGGCATCCTGAGTGCCGTCCGGCTGCAGCATATCATTCTGGCTGCAACCAAAGACAAGGATTGCAAAAGTCAGCAGGATAATGATTGATAGATTTTTACGCACGATAGATTCCTCCCTCTGAAGACAAAACTTTGATGGAAGAACCTAAGAAGTGATCTTGGGCTGCACGTTATTACGTTCTCCCATATACGGAAAACCTCGTCCGCCCGAATCCTCCTCCACATAGGGAATTGCGTAAAATCAGGAGAAATGTGAACTGTTTGCATAATAACATAGGGTTTTGGTAGGATTTTATCCTGAGAGCACCGTCTGACTGTCGCCCAAACACAACCTAACCACTTTATGTTTCAACTGGTTAACCAAGCAGGGCCATTGTCGTCTACCATTAATCACCACTTTTTTGCCACAATCTGAGAACCGGGTCATTTTGCACCAAATACTTTGCGGGAGAGGCATCCAGTCCTATCAGTGAGACAAATTAAAAGCTTTGGGATCATCAGAATAAAAAAGGCCCGGTGCAAAACCGGGCCTTTTTCATATTATGGTTAACCAACAAATCACCGATAAACAGCCTTCACCGTGTCCCAGGTAGCAGACTCGGAGGAAGTTGTTGCCCCAGTGAGGTTGACGGTGATGGCCATTCCCATCATGATCGGGTTGTTGCCCTCACAATCCACGGCTTCCTGATAAGGGCCGGCAGCCACCAGATAGGGTCCATCCTCATCCGCAATCATCGTCGAATGCAGTGTGGCCAGCAAAATTACCGGTTCATCGACGCAAACCTCTGAAGAGCTGATTACACCCAATGTAGGAAGGCCCTCATGCTGGAAATTCGGGTTAAAATCCACTTCATCGACCAAAAGAGCCGCCCCACAGCAAACCTGATGCAAAACCCAGGCTATGGATGAAAATTCCTGATCCAGTGGAGTATCTTCATCGACCCCAAAGACACAGATGTAGAGTTCGAATATTTCACCAAGCTCCACATCAATGCTGTCTTCGTAGTGATCAGGGGAGGTGCTCAGGCCAAGACGCGGGAACTGGGCCTTGGCTGACGAAACACTCAACACAAGAAACAGCAGAGCCGCAGCTGCCACGGTGAGATAGAGCCATTGGCGTGAAGCCGCGGATTTTTGGTCCGAGACCCGGCGGGCCTTGACCCGTGATACAGGGCGAGAGTTGTTCATGGTAGATCCCTTATGGCAACAACAGAAGATGATATGGGTATCCAGATCATTTTCCGTATTATTGAGTGAGCTTTGTCAGAACCAGGGTTCAAAAAAGCCGTATTCTTGTCTTAATTATACGACCGATGGTGGGCATGCCGCAAGAGTAACCCACAATTTAGGGGAACCCACCATTTAGGGTAACCCACCATTTCATTGCACCAAAGCCACTTTCATGACACGACTGAATCCATCTGCCTCGATCCGACAGAAGTACACCCCGCTGCTCAGACCCTCGGGCCGCCAGACAGCCGACTTGAATCCCGCACTCTCCACCCGATCCACAAGAACATCCACAAGCCGTCCCGACAGGTCATACACCGTCAGCCTTACATGGCAATCATACGGAAGTTCGTAACGGATGGTGGTGGTTGGATTGAATGGATTGGGGTAGTTGGGTGGAAATCCGAAAGCCGTCGGCAGAACCGGGGAATCAGACTCCGGAACCGGTGAAACACCACCCTCGAAAACCTGATCATGCGCCTCGTTGGTCCAGGGGCTGAAATAAACCAGGCCCAGCAACTCATCATCCAATTCATGGTGGATGAGATCCTGGATGGCCGCCTGGCTGGTGGTGCCCCAAAAAACATAACGGGCATGAATGTCGGCGGTGCCGTTGACCAGGTCGCGGTCCGGATTTCCCGATCCATTGTTCTGGATGTTGTTCCACTCGGCCAGAGAGCTGCCAAAAACCGGTGTGCTGGCTCCCGTGAGATAGAGGCCGTAATTAATATTGTCGACGATGCTGCAATTCAGCAGTGTGGGCGAGGCATTGTTTGCGGACAGACCGTAGGAATTCTCCCGCAATGTGCAGTTTTCCAGTGCAATATCTGTTTCCGTGAGAAGTACCCCGGAAGCGGAATTGTAGCGTGTTGCATGTTCTACAGTGCAGTACGTCAGAAGGCCTTCGGAACCGTTTTGGAAGTGCAGTCCGTACCACTGATCGTCAGTGTGCCGCCGGGTAAAGAGAACACCATTGGCCAAGGTGCCCAACGCATTCAACTCCGAATAGACCGCCATGTAGATACCATTTTCGAACTTCACAACACAGCCTGGCTCGATGGTCAACGAAGCGGTGGATTGGATGCTGCTGCTGGCTGTGAGAATGAAGTCAATGTTCAAGTCGTGCCAAACCATGTCGCCAGCAAGGACCGAACCTGTGACCTGAATACCATCGTCGTTGGTATTGCCACTGATCGGAATGTTACCCAATGATGCAAGGTCAGGGTACGAGCCCATGTCCATGCTCAAGGCCCAGCTGTTGCCGGCAAT
>JAUUYW010000129.1 GCA_030590265.1 Candidatus Krumholzibacteriia bacterium | reverse complement strand
GGCAGCGGGCAGAAGGATGTCCACGTCCTGGCTGATCCAGTCGTCACCTGGCAGAACTTCGTAGCCGGCAGCCTTGGCCTTGACCTTGTCGATGCCGCCAAAGCGATCCGTGATGCCGAGCAATTCATCTCTGTCGATCCCATTTTCGCGGTAGAATGCGAAGGTGGTCTGCTCTCCCTGGTCCCAACTGGAAACACAGACAACCTTGCCACCCATTTGCTGGTAAAGCTCAATGGCGTACTGGGCGACGTTACCGAAACCCTGCACGCTCATGGTGGTATCGGATGCTTTCATGTCCAATTCCTGCATGGCTTCTCTCAGGCAATAAATGACGCCGTAACCAGTGGCTTCGGTGCGGCCCAGGCTTCCGCCCATGCCCACCGGCTTGCCCGTTATCATGCCTGGGTAGTGACCGCCAGTGATGTTTTCGTATTCATCCAACATCCACAACATGTGTTGGGGATTGGTCATCACGTCAGGAGCCGGAACATCGGAGACCGGACCCACATTCCGAGCCAGTTGGCGAACCCAACCACGGCAAATGGCTTCCTGCTCCCTGGCACTCAGGTTGTGAGGATCACAGATCACACCGCCCTTTCCACCACCGAGGGGAATGTCGGCCACGGCACACTTCCAGGTCATCCACATGGACAAGGCACGCACTGTATCAATGGTCTCCTGGGGATGAAAACGAATGCCACCCTTGCTGGGGCCACGGGCGTCGTTGTGTTGCACGCGAAACCCCTGAAAGACTTGCACCGCACCGTCGTCCATGCGCACAGGAATGCTGAAATGGTATTCCCTGAGAGGACTGCGCAAAAGGGCACGGGTGCCCTCGTCCAAACCAATCAGGTCTGCGGTTTTGTCGAATTGTTGGCGAGCCATTTCAAAGGGATTGAAAGAAGAATCATGAGCCATTGTATTGCCCCCATTCGGGTAGAAGTAAAAGTCTCTGGGTAAGGAAAAGATAACCCAATTCGTCTGATTAATCCTCTTTTGTGGTGGCCCATTGACTGTCCGGCTTTAAGATCACACCGTGCCGACTTCGACCATCAATCAACACACACAAGGGTTTGTCCAGATGGATCCTCCGCACAAAACGACCCTGATGAGTAACATTCTGCTGGGCAAACCAATCCCAGTCAAGGGTGCTGCTCCCGGTGGTGGAGTTGACGGTCAGGTACGCAATCTGAAAGCTGGTCAGGTTCTGGAAGAAATGCGACCCCTGGCTGGGAGTTACCTTGAAATCTTCCAGGTCCGACTCGACAATGACCCGGGCCCCGGAAATTTGATCCCAGCGTACGGGAATGCCCAGCCAGCGATCGGATGATCCCCAACGCCCCGGCCCCATCAACATGTAAGGAGTGGCCTCACGAACAAATTGGTAATTCAGCTGGTCGATCTCCTCGGCAATCTCCTGGGTTTTGCTGCGGTCGAAAAGCTCAGGAGGAACATACAGGATATCCTGGATTCCGGAAATCCGCCCGTTGCCCAGGGCCACGTTGGTGGACACCAGTGCATCAGGATGATTGAGTATCTCTTCGGAAATTTCAGGAGCATTGAACCCGGCAGCCAATGGGCGGATCTGAAGAAAACCAAATTGGTGCTCCGTCAATTTCCCATCCCCCAGGACCACTGCGAATTCAATTTCCACTTCTGCACTCATGGTGCGGCGCCCCAACTCCAACAGAAGTTTAAGAATGTCCGCCAAAGGGAAAACATCTGCTTTCAAAACGTGGGCAAAGGAAACCAACCGTGCGCCAGGTCGATGAATGCCATCATAGATCACGTCATTTTCAGCAGAGTAGACTGACCCAATGGGCTCGAGAGTACCGTGCTTTTCAGCATCTTCAAGATCCAGCAGAGCCATGTTGAAAGCGTCGTCAGCACCCGGATAGGTATCGGGGTTGCTGATATCCACGGCAAAAAATTGGCGTTGGCTGTTTTGCAACCAATCGGCAGTGGTGCCGAATTGAGGCAGAACTTCAGGATGGTCAGGGCTGAAGCGCAGCGCCTTGCCGCCCTCGACCACTGTTCGCCCCAAACCCAGGGCCACCGCGACGATACCTTCTTCAGGTTTCATTCCGGCAAAAGGGTAAAAATTTGAAGAGTGCCCAACGCCGGAAAAATGGGGGTAATCATAGTCGCCATATCGCCGGCCCACCATTTGCTGCAGAATCACCGACATTTTTTCTTCTTCAATTCGGTTGCCCGTCGCTTCGATGTAACTTTTGGCCGCCTTGCTGAAAGCCGAGGCGTAAACCAGCTTGATTCCGTCGCAGAGTTGATCCAGGCGGACTTTCAGATCAGAGTGATTGTTGGCCAACATGTAGGTCCGATACACACCGGCAAAGGGCTGGAACTGGCTGTCTTCCAGCAAGCTGCTGGAGCGAACGGCCAGTGGATAACGAATCTGGTCGAGAAACGCTTCCAGATCTCCATAGATTTCCGGGGGTAATTTCGCTTCCAGGAAGAGACAGTTCACTTCGTCATCATCCAGGTCGGCCATGGCCCGATCATGAAGGTTGTTTTGGGTCATAAAGGTATCGAAGACATCCGAAGCCAGCACCGCGGTGGGTGGAACCTGAATGCTCACCCCGGGAAAGCGATCGGTCACCTGATAATTGTAAAGGATGGACTTCATGAAGGCCAAGCCCCGGCCTTTTCCACCAAGAGAGCCGCTGCCGATGCGTACAAAATGGTTGCTGGCGTCAAACTGCCGGCGGGAGAAATCGGCAATGGCCCCTCGGGTGCGTTCGTCCCGGAAACGGCTGATGGTATGCACCAAATAATCTCTCAACTCATCATCGTTCTTGAATTCGGTAACCTTGCGAGGACGGATGCGAGCCGCCAGTGGGAACTCGGTGCGGGCCCTCATCCAATTGCTGAAATGGTCGCCGGTGGCGTGGTGGCGAACTGATTCCACCGGCACAGTGCGCAGCAGCCGGACCAGCTCTTTCAGGTTGGCCGCCCGCCCAAGTTCGCTGCCATCGGGCAGGCGAAAGATGAAGCTGCCAAAACCAAAATTGGCCAGCATGAAACGGCGTATTTCAGCCAAAAGATGGGGAGAATTCTTTTGGATGAACCCCGCACCCACCTGGTGAGCTGTCTCCTCCAGGGTTTGGTTGCTGGATTGCAATACCGCCGGCGTGTTGGGATCTACATATTTGACCCGCCGAATAAATTCCACCCCGGCGTCTTCCCGTTCGACACCCTTCCAGGGAAATCGGCCATCGCTGATCACCCCCAGCAGGAAATTCTTGTACTTTCCGTAAAGCTCCCAGGCTTCTTCGAAGGAATGGGCCAACAGAATTTTCGGGCGGGCACGCAAACGCAACAAGCGGTGTGTGAGGTTGATACCATCGTCCATCAGCGACTGGGTTTGTTCCAGAATTTCCACATACAGCAAGGGCAAATACAGGGAATAGAAACGGACGGAATCTTCGATCAAAAGAATGCAGCGCACATCGCCATACCGTGTGTCGTGGGCAAGATTCAGGCTGTCCTCGCAGAATTTGATAATGGCCAGCAGCAGGTGGGCATCGCCTGACCAAAGAAAAAATCGATCAATGTGTTTGGCGCCCTCGGAGTCCTGAATATGGGCCAGTTCCCGAGGATTGAAGGACAGGCTGTAGATGGGAAGGTCGGGCCAATCGGCTTTGATTTGACCAGCCAGTTCCGTGGCCACCATGTCACCCAGACGCGACATGGCGATGATCATGTCGAAGCGCCGGGCTTCCAGCAATTCCAGGGCTTCGCCGCCGGTGGAAGCCCTCGTCACATGGGGCGGAAAACTGAGGTTCAGCTCACGGTATTCGCTGAGCAGCAACTCCGTCAGGCGACCGCCTTCTTCCAGAGTGAAGGCATCGTACATGGAGGCAACCAGCAGGACTTCCTGCACCTTGTGGGGCATCAAATGACCAAAGCCGCTGAAGCGGCCATGGCCGTCGGATGGAATTTTTGTCAGTGGAATTTCATTCATACGACTAGGCTAAGCCATGGGAGGTGTTCAGACTAGTACTAAAAACCGATGGTCAGGCCCAGAACCATGTTTCCTTTGGCAGCGGTTCCTTCGGGACCATCCCGGTCAATTTCATGCAGCTGGGGCACCAACCACCCTGTAAAAGCCCCCAGGGCTGCACCCGCCAAAATATCGGTGGGATAATGATACCCCGCCGCATATCGCAAATAACCCGTCACCCCCGCGGTGGCCAGACAGCCGGCCCAAACCCAGTTCTTGGTTTCCGAATCGGGGTACATTTGACCATAAACAGTGGCCATAAAAACCATGGATGCAAATGCGGTGGATGTATGCCCCGATGGAAAGCTGCGCCGGGCAGTGCGCGACATTTTCAAACTATCTGGGATGCGTTGATCCGGATTGTAAACAAATGGGCGGGTTCGGCGGAACAAGTTTTTTAGCAAGTAGGTAGCGCCACCGTTGAGCAACAGGGTTTCGAGGTGCATGACTGTCATGGTGAGGGGTTCCTTGGAGCCCACATCGGTCAGTGACAAGGAAAGTGGCGCCACGGCAGCCGAATACATGAAAATATCGCTGAGTTTGGCGGTGGACGGAGACCATTTGGTGGTGGCGGAACGATCGAAGGAATTGTTCAGTTCAGGATTGAGAGTGGCGATCTCTTCCGGAATTAAGGGACGGTTGTTGGGGTCGTCGGCATCGGCCCATAACCCCAGCCCGAAGAGGATTGCACTCGAACCGAGGATCGAAATATCCGTCTCTTTGGACGTCTCATAGGGGAAGGCTGGTCCGGCAGCCTGGCAGGTGGGCGGAAACGGGCCCATGAGCCAAAACCCACTGACCAATAGAATCAGGACAAGCCATTGGCAGCCCTTTAGCGATAGTAGAAAACCGGCATTCTGCCCCATCAACGCACCAACATTATCTTTCGGGTAACGGCCCGGGAAACATCACTCAGGCGAACGAAATAAGCACATGCGGAAAAGTACCCTTCGGCGACAATGTCCGCAAGACGTCCAAGGCATAATTGCTTACTCCCCCTATTTAATCAGGGAAACCCGCTTTTCAGCTAGTACTCCGGCAGCTTCTAGCTGCAAATGATAAACCCCACTAGGCAAAGCCTGGCCCAGGTTGTCCCGTCCATCCCAGGACACAACCCCTTCACCCGCGGCACGGGATTCATCCAACAGAGTGCGAACCAAACGTCCACGCATATCAAAAGCCTGCAAACGCACCCGACCTTCGTCCCGGATGAAGAATTTGATTTCCAGACTGGGATTGAATGGGTTGGGACTGGTGGTCATGGAAAGACGAGGCAATACAGGCATGGCAAGTTCCAGGTGATCCAGCACCACTTCGGTTCCACCATACTGCTGAACCAGATCGTAGTTGCGCTGGCCGCTTCCAGCGTCGTTGTCAATGATGGAGAAAAGAGCATGGCCAGCGGAATATCCACTGGGGACCAGATCTGCTCCCGTCCAAACCCTTTCCGACAAATCTGCAGAAGATTGGCGAATCAAGGCCAAGCCATCTGCGGCTGAAAGATTGGTTTCGATGGTGATCTGAAATCCACCTGAGACATTTTGAGCCATCATGGTTCCCATGCCGGCAGCCACAATGTCATCGCTCAGGGGAATCCAATGAACCAATTCCGGCAGACCATCACGATCAAATTCTCGGCCTTGATAACAGGCCACCATTTCGGCGGCATTGATTTTCAGGTCTTCCAAATCAGTCCCGGCGACCAGAGCAAGTTGGTACTGCAGACTCTCGCCGGGAGACAAGCTTGGGAAAGGTCCGCTGGTGGTGAGCACCCGGTAATCAGTAGGGAGGGTTGAGGGCTCATCAAAGGTTCCCCCAGACAGGAGCTCATAACGTTCGGCGTCGTTGGTTGGGTCGCCCCCTTGATCAAAGGCGGTGTTCCCTTGCATTTTCTGAAAACCATTCACAGAAACCTGTTCAGGCGCCATGATACCGGCTGGATCAATGGTATGGTCGAGCAAAACCCAACCCTCAATTCCCTGCACGGGATTGTCTTGAGCTCCGTCTTTCATGTAAGCCACAGCTACGGAATAAAACAAACCGTCGGAAGCCTCCACCGGGCCTGCCCAAAATCCGGCCAAATCATCATCCGCATCTTCGATATCAAAATCGGTGAACATCCCCAAGTAAACATCTTCCAAAGTTTGCTCACCCACGTTGGTGATGGTGAACTCATAACCAATGGCGTTTGCGATAAATTCATTGTCCCACTGATAGGAATTCTGAATGATGGAAATGCCCAAAGGCACATGATCAGGATATGTTTCCTGAGCCAAGGCAGTGTCGTCACGCATCACACAACGGAAATGCTGTTGGCTGATGGCCGCAAAATCTTCATCCACCAGGCCGTCATCATCGTCGTCGAGGCTGTTCATGGGGTCTTCGTCTTCAAAGCCGTCACCGTCGTCGTCAGCGTTGGTCCAGGGAAAACGGGTACCGCCGGAGGCCCCATGGAAGGTGTAGTGAATAGAGTCTTCAACCGCATCACTCGGATAGAGAACTGAACGAAAACCACCGGTGGAAACTGTGGGTTCACCATTGAGCACTGCACCCACCCAGAGGCCTCCGGCCCAGATGAAATCGGTTCCCGAAGTGCCCGGCCAACGTCCGGACGGAGCATGGCTGAATGATGTTGGCACTGTAGGTGCGGATCCGATGAGACCCCAATTGGTAACATGGTTGTGCAATGCTCCCTGGTCGTGGAAGACATCGCCATCGATTTCAAAAATTAAACCTGGTGAATGAGGAGTGGTCAACTTGATGACCGCGTTGGCTTGAAATGATACAAACAGGAAACACAGAACCATCAGCGGCAAGACGAACTTGCTCTTTCCAACAAATTGGAATTTCATGAATAAATCTCCAGTATGCCCCCGGAAAAAAATCTGCTGTCAGCTTACCCTCTGACAATGCTTAGGATACAGGAAATCCGTTTGGAAATCCAGCTATCATTTTCAGTTTCCAAAACTGGACATCTCCTATCAAAAACTGTCATAATAAAGGCTATTTTTGTGGTCTCATTTATGCTAGGGTCAAAGTTGGAGATGATTTCTATTAGTGGATATCATTTTTCAACGAATCGTTTTTGGGGAAAATACCCGCAAACCCTGGAGGACAATATGCGTTATTCTAATGTTTTGGTCTTATTGGTTTTGGTCGGAGCTGGTCTTCTGGTCGCGAGTCCGGCCCTGGCTTACACCTTGTTCAGTGGCGCCAACAATTGCGACCAGTGCCATTCCGGCTTTGACAGTTATGGTGCCGCAACTCATTCACTCCACATCAATGCACCCACCGATTGCAACGCCTGTCACGTCAGCAACGGTGACAACCCCTTCATCTCAACCTGCGCCGTTTGCCATGATGCGAATCTCTTGTGGAATTTCCACCTGCAATTTGCCCCCGATGACATGAACGGAATGGATTGTGCTGCCTGCCATACCGTTACTGCAACTGAGAGAGAAACCTGGGACTCAATCAAATCCCGTTACAGGGATGCCCTGTTCAGCAACTAGTTTGCAACTGATCGGAAACGATCCATAAAACAGAAGAGCCCCGCTCGTCACAAGACAAGCGGGGCTCTTTCTCTAGCCAATCTCAAAGCGTTTATGCTTTAAACTCAACACCCTGAGCCAGGTGAACTTCCCCACCCCAGTTGATGGTATTGGTCTGACGACGCATGTAAAGCTTCCAGCTGTCGGAACCACTTTCGCGTCCGCCACCGGTGTCTTTCTCGCCACCAAAGGCGCCACCAATTTCAGCACCACTGGTGCCAATGTTGATGTTGGCAATACCGCAGTCACTGCCGAGGTAGCTCAGGAAAGCCTCTCCCTCGTTGACGCTGTCGGTGTAGATGGCGCTGCTCAGTCCCTGGGGCACATCGTTGTGCAGTTTGAAGGCCTGGGGCAGCTTCTTGTACTTCATCACGTACAGGATAGGCGCGAAGGTTTCATCCTGAACGATCTGCGCTTTGTTCGCAATTTCAATGATGGTCGGTTGCACAAAAGTGGCCGAACCAAAGGGTTTGAGAACCTTTCCACCGTACAGCACTTTTCCGCCCTGCTCCTTGGCAGCTACGATGGCATTCTCGTAATCTTTCACGGAGCCTTCGTCGACCAAGGGCCCCATCAAGGTGGCGGAATCCAAAGGATCACCAATGGCCACCTTCTTGTAATTGGCCACCAGCTTCTTGACAAACTTGTCGTACACGGTCTCCTGAATAATCAGGCGCCGAGTGGAAGTGCAACGCTGACCGGCAGTGCCCACAGCACCGAAGAAGGCACTGGCCAAGGCTCCCGTAAGATCAGCTTTTTCACTGATGATGATGGCGTTGTTGCCACCGAGTTCCAGAATTGTGCGGCCCAGGCGCGCGCCCACGATGCCACCGATGCGCTTGCCCATGTTGGTCGAACCGGTGGCGCTGACCATCGGGATGTTGTGGTCATTGACCAAACGCTCACCAATGGTCGCGCCGCGACCGATGGTCACGCAACTGACGCCCTGGATGATCCCGTTGGCCACAAAAACCTCATTGACGATGTTCTGGCAGGCGATGGCGCACAGGGGCGTCTTGCTC